>NZ_JBEGHY010000011.1:0-572 GCF_040676435.1 Paenibacillus sp. LPE1-1-1.1 | reverse complement strand
TTCGGAAATCCTCGGATCAATGCCTGCTTACGGCTCCCCGGGGCGGTATCGTTGTTCGCCACGTCCTTCTTCGGCTCCTGGTGCCTAGGCATCCTCCGTGCGCTCTTACTAGCTTAACCATATGCTCGGGTGATCGCTCACCTTCGCTTCTAATAAAAACAACTAAAGGATGTTTCAGCAATTCTTTTCTTTCGTTATCCAGTTTTCAAGGTGCAATTTTATTGGTGGAGCCAAGCGGGATCGAACCGCTGACCTCCTGCTTGCAAGGCAGGCGCTCTCCCAGCTGAGCTATGGCCCCAAATGGGTACCGACTTCTCAGAGTCGATAATGGTGGGCCTTAGTGGACTCGAACCACCGACCTCACCCTTATCAGGGGTGCGCTCTAACCAGCTGAGCTAAAGGCCCTTGGGTATTCCCTTTGGACTTCCTGTTGAAAGAGTATTAATCTTTCAAAACTGACAACGAGTAAGCGATAAACTGCCAAGTTTATCCGAACCTCATCGGGTCCGGGTATTTCCTTAGAAAGGAGGTGATCCAGCCGCACCTTCCGATACGGCTACCTTGTTACGACT
>NZ_JBEGHY010000010.1:0-634 GCF_040676435.1 Paenibacillus sp. LPE1-1-1.1 | reverse complement strand
TGAGGTTCGGATAAACTTGGCAGTTTATCGCTTACTCGTTGTCAGTTTTGAAAGAGTAACCAGTCCCCAAAAAGTGAAGATAAGCGTTGCAGCTTATACCGATTACTTTTCGGGGGCCCCGGAAACCTTCTTTCAATTTAAGTCATGTCATCCGTTTGGTGGCGATGGCGGAGGGGAACCACGCGTTCCCATACCGAACACGACCGTTAAGCCCTCCAGCGCCAATGGTACTTAGACCGCAGGGTCTTGGGAGAGTAGGACGTCGCCAAGCAGGTGTTATATTTACACCTTTGCAGCAGCCGAAAGGCTCCGCTGTGATTTACTTTGCACCTTGAAAACTGGATAACGAAAGAAAAGAATTGCTGAAACATCCTTTAAGCTGTTTTTATTGTTAGCGAAAGGTGTTCGAGATTGCAGCGACATTTAACGACTTTTTCCCCACCTCTACAGAGGTTATTGTTCAAGGGAAAAAGCGGTAACGGAGCGCAAGCCGAATCACCTGAGCATATGGTTAAGCTAGTAAGAGCGCACGGAGGATGCCTAGGCACCAGGAGCCGAAGAAGGACGTGGCGAACAACGATACCGCCCCGGGGAGCCGTAAGCAGGCATTGATCCGAGGATTTCCGAATGGGGA
>NZ_JBEGHY010000009.1:0-1121 GCF_040676435.1 Paenibacillus sp. LPE1-1-1.1 | reverse complement strand
AAGGGAGCTAGCCGTCGAAGGTGGGGTAGATGATTGGGGTGAAGTCGTAACAAGGTAGCCGTATCGGAAGGTGCGGCTGGATCACCTCCTTTCTAAGGAAATACCCGGACCCGATGAGGTTCGGATAAACTTGGCAGTTTATCGCTTACTCGTTGTCAGTTTTGAAAGAGTAACCAGTCCCCAAAAAGTGAAGATAAGCGTTGCAGCTTATACCGATTACTTTTCGGGGGCCCCGGAAACCCTCTTTCGATGTAAGTCATGTCATCCGTTTGGTGGCGATGGCGGAGGGGAACCACACGTTCCCATACCGAACACGACCGTTAAGCCCTCCAGCGCCAATGGTACTTAGACCGCAGGGTCTTGGGAGAGTAGGACGTCGCCAAGCAGGTGTTTTTACACCTAATATACGTACGATGAGAATTAAGGGCCTTTAGCTCAGCTGGTTAGAGCGCACCCCTGATAAGGGTGAGGTCGGTGGTTCGAGTCCACTAAGGCCCACCACTATAAATTCTCGGATGTCGTAAACCTAACATGGGGCCATAGCTCAGCTGGGAGAGCGCCTGCCTTGCAAGCAGGA
Source organism: Paenibacillus sp. LPE1-1-1.1 (assembly GCF_040676435.1). Lineage (NCBI taxonomy): Bacteria > Bacillati > Bacillota > Bacilli > Caryophanales > Paenibacillaceae > Paenibacillus > Paenibacillus sp. LPE1-1-1.1. The sequence continues at coordinate 544 of NZ_JBEGHY010000009.1, read as the reverse complement.
GGTCAGCGGTTCGATCCCGCTTGGCTCCACCAAGAACTTTTATCAAATTGCACCTTGAAAACTGGATAACGAAAGAAAAGTATTGCTGAAACATCCTTTAGTTGTTTTTATTAGAAGCGAAGGTGAACGATCACCCGAGCAAATGGTTAAGCTAGTAAGAGCGCACGGAGGATGCCTAGGCACCAGGAGCCGAAGAAGGACGTGGCGAACAACGATACCGCCCCGGGGAGCCGTAAGCAGGCATTGATCCGAGGATTTCCGAATGGGGAAACCCAGCTGTCGTAATGGACAGTTACTACTAAGTGAATACATAGCTTAGTAAGAGGCATACCAGGGGAACTGAAACATCTAAGTACCCTGAGGAAGAGAAAACAATAGTGATTCCGTCAGTAGCGGCGAGCGAACGCGGATTAGCCCAAACCAAGGAGCTTGCTCCTTGGGGTTGTAGGACGTCTCACATGGAGTTACAAAGGTGTTTGGTAGGCGAAGAGGTCTGGAAAGGCCCGCCAGAGCAGGTAAAAGCCCTGTAACCGAAAGCAAGCAC
>NZ_JBEGHY010000007.1:0-1321 GCF_040676435.1 Paenibacillus sp. LPE1-1-1.1 | reverse complement strand
CTCCGAGACGGATCCTGAGTACGGCGGGACACGTGAAACCCCGTCGGAATCCGGCAGGACCATCTGCCAAGGCTAAATACTCCCTGGTGACCGATAGTGAAGCAGTACCGTGAGGGAAAGGTGAAAAGCACCGCGGAAGCGGAGTGAAAAAGAACCTGAAACCGTGCGCTTACAAAAAGTCAGAGCCCGTTAAATGGGTGATGGCGTGCCTTTTGTAGAATGAACCGGCGAGTTACGATCACGTGCAAGGTTAAGTCGGGAAGACGGAGCCGTAGCGAAAGCGAGTCTGAATAGGGCGAATAAGTACGTGGTCGTAGACCCGAAACCGTGTGATCTACCCCTGTCCAGGGTGAAGGTGCGGTAACACGCACTGGAGGCCCGAACCCACGCACGTTGAAAAGTGCGGGGATGAGGTGGGGGTAGCGGAGAAATTCCAATCGAACTCGGAGATAGCTGGTTCTCCCCGAAATAGCTTTAGGGCTAGCCTCGAGGAATGAGCGTCGTGGAGGTAGAGCACTGATTGGGTGCGGGGCCCGCCAAGGGTTACCAAGTCCAGTCAAACTCCGAATGCCATAGACGTGCTACTCGGGAGTCAGACAGTGAGTGCTAAGATCCATTGTCAAGAGGGAAACAGCCCAGATCATCAGCTAAGGTCCCCAAGTGTGTGTTAAGTGGGAAAGGATGTGGAGTTGCAAAGACAACCAGGATGTTGGCTTAGAAGCAGCCACCATTTAAAGAGTGCGTAATAGCTCACTGGTCGAGTGACTCTGCGCCGAAAATGTAACGGGGCTAAACACACCACCGAAGCTATGACATGTACCTTTATGGTACTTGGGTAGGGGAGCGTTGAATACGGATTGAAGTTGGACCGTGAGGACTGGTGGACTGTATTCAAGTGAGAATGCCGGTATGAGTAACGAAAAGACAAGTGAGAATCTTGTCCGCCGAAAGCCTAAGGGTTCCTGAGGAAGGCTCGTCCTCTCAGGGTAAGTCGGGACCTAACGCGAGGCCGAAAGGCGTAGTGGATGGACAACAGGTTGAAATTCCTGTACCACCGTAAACCGTTATGAGCAATGGGGTGACACAGAAGGGCAGTGACGCGGGCTGATGGAATAGCCCGTCCAAGCAGTGAGGCTAGTGTGTAGGCAAATCCGCACACTATTAGGCTGGGCTGTGATGGGGAGCGAAAATTATAGTAGCGAAGGTCATGTACTCCGGCTGTCAAGAAAAGCCTCTAGCCAGGTGAAGGTGCCCGTACCGCAAACCGACACAGGTAGGCGAGCAGAGCATGCTAAGGCGCGCGGAAGAACTCTCGTTAAGG
>NZ_JBEGHY010000006.1:0-1339 GCF_040676435.1 Paenibacillus sp. LPE1-1-1.1 | reverse complement strand
TAGGATAAGCCCTCGACCGATTAGTATTCGTCAGCTGCACACATTGCTGTGCTTCCACCCCGAACCTATCAACCTCGTCGTCTTCAAGGGGTCTTACATACTGGGAAATCTCATCTTGAGGGGGGCTTCACGCTTAGATGCTTTCAGCGCTTATCCCGTCCGTACTTGGCTACCCAGCGGTGCTCCTGGCGGAACAACTGGTACACCAGCGGTACGTCCATCCCGGTCCTCTCGTACTAAGGACAGCTCCTCTCAAATTTCCTGCGCCCGCGACAGATAGGGACCGAACTGTCTCACGACGTTCTGAACCCAGCTCGCGTACCGCTTTAATGGGCGAACAGCCCAACCCTTGGGACCTACTTCAGCCCCAGGATGCGATGAGCCGACATCGAGGTGCCAAACCTCCCCGTCGATGTGGACTCTTGGGGGAGATAAGCCTGTTATCCCCAGGGTAGCTTTTATCCGTTGAGCGATGGCCCTTCCATTCGGTACCACCGGATCACTAAGCCCGACTTTCGTCCCTGCTCGACTTGTAGGTCTCGCAGTCAAGCTCCCTTATGCCTTTGCACTCTTCGAATGATTTCCAACCATTCTGAGGGAACCTTTGGGCGCCTCCGTTACATTTTAGGAGGCGACCGCCCCAGTCAAACTGTCCACCTGACACGGTCCCTCTGCCGGTTTCACGGCAGCAGGTTAGAACTCCGATACGATCAGGGTGGTATCCCAACGTCGCCTCCACACAAGCTGGCGCTCATGCTTCTCAGGCTCCCACCTATCCTGTACAGATCGTACCAAAGTCCAATATCAAGTTACAGTAAAGCTCCATGGGGTCTTTCCGTCTTGTCGCGGGTAACCTGCATCTTCACAGGTATTAAAATTTCACCGGATCTCTCGTTGAGACAGCGCCCAAGTCGTTACGCCATTCGTGCGGGTCAGAATTTACCTGACAAGGAATTTCGCTACCTTAGGACCGTTATAGTTACGGCCGCCGTTTACTGGGGCTTCGGTTCACAGCTTCGGGTTACCCCTAACCGCTCCCCTTAACCTTCCAGCACCGGGCAGGCGTCAGCCCGTATACTTCGCCTTACGGCTTCGCACAGACCTGTGTTTTTGCTAAACAGTCGCTTGGGCCTTTTCACTGCGGCCCCCTCGGGCTATTCACCCTACCGAGGCACCCCTTCTCCCGAAGTTACGGGGTCATTTTGCCGAGTTCCTTAACGAGAGTTCTTCCGCGCGCCTTAGCATGCTCTGCTCGCCTACCTGTGTCGGTTTGCGGTACGGGCACCTTCACCTGGCTAGAGGCTTTTCTTGACAGCCGGAGTACATGACCTTCGCTACT
>NZ_JBEGHY010000005.1:0-10941 GCF_040676435.1 Paenibacillus sp. LPE1-1-1.1 | reverse complement strand
TATCCTAAAAAGTTTGAGAAGCAAACTTACATCGTAAGCATACGCTTAAGTTTGCCCCGGACCCATACATCCGGCAGACAGCAGCTAAAAAGGTTTCAGCAAACCTAACTTTCGTATCCAGTTTTCAAGGCGCAAATGCTTCAGGTGTGCCAAGAAACAACCCCACAGCTTGTGGGTTTTATTGTTTTCGCGGAGGCTTAGCTCAGCTGGGAGAGCATCTGCCTTACAAGCAGAGGGTCGGCGGTTCGATCCCGTCAGCCTCCACCATTCTATGAGTCATTAGCTCAGTTGGTAGAGCACCTGACTTTTAATCAGGGTGTCGTAGGTTCGAATCCTACATGACTCACCATTTTTTATTTCATGCGCGTATGGCGGAATTGGCAGACGCACTAGACTTAGGATCTAGCGGGCGACCGTGGGGGTTCAAGTCCCTCTACGCGCATCATAGTTACAACGATTAAAGCCTTGCTCAGCAGGGCTTTTTTTGTGTTTACATAGCCAAAACTCGAATGTTTTTATCGTTTTCTTTTTTGTCAAAGGTACTTGATTCGTGTACAATAAAAGCATCCAGGGGAGGCAAAATATGAATTTTTGTGTTATCTTTTTCACCAATATAAGTATACTAATTACTTGTGCCTACCTTTTTAATCTCTTGTTTAAACTTTTGTTTCAGCATGTATCAGACGGCTATAAAAAAGTGTTATTGATAACCATTTTTATTTTTTCGGGCTGGGTGGCCATGAAAGTTGGCTTTCAAATAGGTGATGGCCCGGTATTCGATTTACGGGTCGTGCCGATTATATTCGCTACCTTAATGTTCCGGAATCCATGGCAAGTGCTGATTATTGGCCTGGGTATTGCTGCAGCTAGGTATGGTGTAAACGGTTTAACGGCCAGCGCGATAACCGGTTCGATAAATATCTCGATCTTGGCCTTTGCTTCGGCGGGGCTCGTCATGCTCTATGCGCGCAAGCCGAATTGGAGTTATCCCTTGAGAGCGACAATCTCACTGTTAAGCATAAATATTTTACAGGTATCCGGCATTGCTACCTTTGGTTCTCTTTCCCGTGAGCTTTATCTGAAGCAATATATGCCTTATACCCTACCGTTATCTATTGTTCTAGGCGCTTTTTTTATCTTTATTATTTATGATTTCTATAAGGATCAGCTGCGTGCCGAAGAGCTTCGGAAAAAAAATATTATTCTCGTCGAGCAAAAGCTGGAGCTTATCGAGGCTCATCAGGAACTGGAGTATAAGGCGCTGCAAATTATCAAGTCATCTGAATATAAATCGGATTTCATGTCTAATATGTCGCATGAACTCCGAACGCCGCTAAATAGCATTATTCTGCTATCAGAACTCATTCGTGATAATGAAGGAAACAAGGAACAAAGCGAAAATCGGCAGTATGCGGACATCATCAATACCTCTAGCCAAGAATTGCTGCGAATCATTAATGATATTTTGGATTTATCCAAAGTGGAAGCAGGTAAATTGGAAATGGACTGGGGCGACATATCGATAGAAGATCTAGCACAGACGATGTATTATCAAATGGCCCCTATGGCTAACGAGAAAAATTTAGGCATTTCTGTTTCCGTGGCAGAGGAAGTGCCGGCAATGGTGTTCTCTGACGGATTGCGGCTGAGTCAAATTTTAAGAAACCTATTATCTAATGCAGTTAAATTTACGGATAAAGGCAGCGTCAGCTTAGAAGTATATAAGGACCATGACTCGGACTTCCTTGTGTTTGCGGTAAAGGATACGGGTATTGGCATAGACGAGGAATTTCAGAAGCTGGTTTTTGAGGCATTTTTGCAGGAGGACGGCACGATAAAGCGGAAATACGAGGGAACGGGATTAGGCTTGTCCATCAGCCATCAGCTTGCCAGGATGCTTGGCGGTTCGCTGACACTGAAAAGCATCAAGGGAGTGGGCAGCGAATTCGCACTTCGCCTTCCTATCAAACCTCCGCTTGGGTAGAGCGTCCCCTTGTGGAAGCCGCGGTTTATCGAAAACTCAGGAGGGAAATATGCTCGTTTACGGATGTGATTTTAGCGGGGCAAAGGATCCCAACGGAAAAATTTTTGTAACGGTAGGTTGGTTAGCTGATCATCGTTTAACGATATTGGACGTTAAGGAATGCGAGGACAGGCTCGATTTATTTTATATGATTAAAAATAACCCGGCGCCATGGGGACTTGATTTCCCCTTCTCGATTCCAAGGGAGCATTTGAATGAACATTATCAATCCTCTTGGCCATTTTTTATTCGTGAAGCCTATGGGGATACGCGTATGGAGTTTAAGCAAAAATTCGGCAAGGTGCATAGCGGCAAAAACAACATCCGGGACTGCAGAGTGACGGATATCGCCGTAAACGGAAAAAGCCCGGTCTCCGAAACGCCAATCAGTATGAACGGCATGGTGTATGGCGGCCGCAAGCTTTTATTTAACCTGCTTAACGACGTATCTATTTACCCCTTTGACAGCTATAGGGAGAATGCATCCCGGTTGTACGAGGTTTACCCTAGTCATGGCTGGTCAAAGCTAGGACTAAATCGGGAGGATCAGCTTGCGCTGACCCAGCTCTCCGATGTTTTTAAACGCAGGGTTGATCCCTGTTTTGATATCGAGCTGGATATAGATAAGATCCCCAGGCTAACAAGCGGGATTAAGGTCGGCAAGCTGGTCGATCATGCTTCAGATTCCATGATGGCATGCATAATTTTAGCCTACTGCCTATACAGCAGCCCGCTTGACGCGTTTTGGGGAATAAAACCGTCTTTCGCATCGGATGAGGAATGGGTTTGCCGCGGCGAAGAGGGATTGGTCGTAAGATTCGAATGAAATTCAGGACTGTCTTCAGGGCTTGGTTGATATGCCCTGCGAGGACAGTCCTTTTTTTGAAAATTAAAAAGGAGTCAGTTATGCGGAAGGAGCTTCGGAAGCTCGACCGTAACGGTTGTTCCTTGATCGAGAAGGCTGTCGATGCGCATTGTGGCTTGGCCACCAAATAAATGCTCTATCCTCTTGCGGGTATGCGATAAGCCAATATGGCGAAGACCAGAGTTTTTCTTCTGGTTTTCTTTATCCCATATGGTCGCAAGCTGATCTTCTTCAATCCCGATTCCGTCATCTTCGATGCGCAATATAAGCGCGGTGCTGGAGACCGCTGCCGAAATGCGCAGCGTGCCGGGCAGATCCTTTGGGCAAATGCCGTGAAAAATCGCGTTTTCTACAAATGGCTGCAAAAAATTACGAGGAACTAAACATTCATAAGCCTGCTCCTGAACATGCCATTCAACCTCAAACATATCTATGTAGCGAAAGGATTGGATGGCGATATAGTCGCGAAGCAGGTCCAGCTCTTCACGCAAAGGAATCAGAGATTGGACGCCGTCCATTTTGACAGCATCCTGAAGCAGTCGGATAAAAGAGCCGACCATAAGGACAATATCGTCGTTTCCTTGCTTCCGGGCCATATAAATGACGGCATTCAACGTGTTGTAAACAAAATGCGGATTTAATTTGGAGAGTACAAGTTCAAGCTCAAGCTCTCTTTTATCTTTTTCATGGCGAATGGATTCTTCCAAATGCACCTGCAGCTGATTAGTCATGCGATTGAAGCCTTGGCCAAGCTTCTCTAATTCGTCTCCGGTTTTGATATTGACGGAAGTATGCAGCTTGCCGCTTGATACGGCATTCATCGCATGGTAAAGCCGCATAATCGGTCTCGTGATTCGGAAGATGGCAGGCATCATCAGGAGCAGAATTAAAGTCGTGCTGGTAAGCGAGAACACGCCAAGCAAATAGATGACGATTCTGCCGCGCTCCATTAACGATGCTTGCGAAATGAAGGTGACCAGCTTCCAGTTAATGCTCTCGAACCGATCTACGAGCATGTACCCTCCTTGGACGGATGAGATACCGTCCTTCTGCCGCTCGGAAGCGGCTTGCAGGAGCGAAGGGGTGAGCGAAATGCCTGAAGACGGATTATCCTTCTCGTATAGAAGGTATCCCGCATCATTCATCCATAGAACTCCTTCAAAGTCAGCGCTGCCAAAATCGAGCAGCGATTCAAAGCTGCTGTAATCAAGATTAAGAATGAGCTCGCCAATTCTGCGTCCGGGCTGCTCAATATCGGTTACCGTTACGATAAAGCTAATGATCTTGCCTTGCTCTACCGTATTGCTGGTTAGAATCATATCATGCGGCTCCGTAAAGGCATGCTGCTGACCGGACTGGACAAAATTCTGATACCAGTCTTCTTTTAGCCGTTCGCTAAAATATTGATCATTTCGCGCTTCGCTCCAAAATACGCGGCGATCCGGCAGGAGAAGGGCAAAGCTGCTGACCTCTTTGCGAAGTCCTTTGTTCTCGTCGAGATAATCGAGCGAATCTTGAATGAGGGCAAACTGGCCGAAGGTATCCAGCTGGTCGAAGGTCTTGTAGAACGATTGCAATTGTTCCGATATGATAAGCGAAAATGAGAATTTGGCAATGTCGTCTGACATGTATTCAAGCTGCCTGACGGTCTGGCTAAGCTTCGTTTCATCCTCGTGAATCATCTGTTTTACTAAAATGGTTTTGTAATAATAAAAGGTAAATGCCGCGGATAACAGGAAGCTGATAATAGCAACGATGATGATCCGTTGGAGAATGACGGACCGCAGGCTTTTCATAAGTGATGGCCTCCATGACGGAATTGATGGGGGAGCATGCCAGTCGTTTTTTTGAATACTTGGCTGAAATGCTGCGGTGAACGATAACCTACCCTTGCGCATACCTCAGTCATTTTCGCATCTTCACGGCTTAGAATAAGCTTGGCCTGATTGATCCGATGCTCCGTCAAATAATCGAGAAAAGTACGTGAGAGCTCACGTTTAAACAACTGGTGGAGATAAGAAGGACTAATCCCCGTAGCATGCGATACATCCTCAATGGCAATATCCTCATGGAAATGCTCTTGGATGTGTTTCAGCGCCCGCAGCAGCTTATTGGATAACCGGTCGTGAGTACCCATTGAGGAAAATAGCTTCCGGAACAGTAGGATATAGCTGTTCATGATATCATCGATGTGATACAAAGGCACTTTATCTGTTAACGGCAAAGGATCGATTTCAGGCAAGCCCAGGGCAGCATTACGTTTATTCAACAGTCCGCTAAGCGTATGAACGGTTTCGTACAAGCCTGGCAAATTCCAACGCTGTTGGCCAAGGGAGTGGAATTGGTTTTTGATAGCGTTTTCCATTTTAACGAGATCATTTTGGCCCATGCCTTCGACCAGCATCTCCAGGTACTCATGATGTAAAGCCGATGCGTAGTTTTCGCTGCCAAGCGGCAGCAAAGGGAGATCATCGACACACAGCATCTGCGCATTTCCGCAAAAGACGGCATGCCGGGCGGCAGCCTCGACTCTGCGAAAGGAATCGCGAAGACCTAAAGAATCATGGCATTGGAACGAATAATAAATGGACTTGCTCTGGTTGTTTTGGCGATTCAGGTGGACTTGAAGAGATGCAACGAGATCTTTAAATGAATCGCGCTGGGTGCAATCTGCTCTGTTTTTTTGCGAAAACAGGGCTACGAGCTGGGTGCGATTGAGAGCAAATTCGCCGACTAGCTGCCAGGGCGTTGGATCGGCCAGCCGGCTTAATTCAGCGTAGCTCCATTTGAGCGATGGAAGCAGCCCTGTCCCCCCGTTGACCGAAGGAACGGCCGAGAAGGGAACGTCTTTTTGGACAAGCAGCATGCCAAATGGTGGAGCAGCGGAGCTATCCTCTAATGGAAGGGGAAGTCCGGTACCCGTAATCATCTCCTTCAGTTGATCGGATCGCTGCATCCTTCGCTGGTTTTCGTCGGCTTCCCAGCTTTCCTTCGCTTTGTTCAGCTCGAGCAGCAATTTATTCCGGTCTACCTCATGTTTGATGAGATAGCTGGATACGCTGCCGATGGAAATGGCTTGTCTCGCATAGTCAAAGTCCTCATAGGCGCTCATGACTATGAATTTTACTCCTATTTTCCGCTCGGAAACCGCTCTGATTAATGCGAGCCCGTCCATGACAGGCATGCGGATATCGACGATCATGATATGAGGGCGAATTTCTTCGCATAGACGCAGGGCGCTTCTGCCGTTTGTTGCGGTTGCCATTATTTCGAAGCCGTATTCGTCCCAAGCCAGAAGGCTTTTTGTATGCTCCAAGGCAATGCGTTCGTCATCTACCAATATGATTTTGTTCATCCGAACCTCCGCTGGATTTGACGTATGCTTGATTATACGTATGGCAGGTACTCCTAAGCAAGAGGAAACGTTGGATAACGACCAAAAGTGTAGGATTGCAATGTTTACGCTTACATTTACAAGCATGTATATTGAAAGCGTAGACAATATAAGTTGACAAGGGAGAGATTATTCGATGCTTATACGATTTTGGACCAAACGGGTTAGTCTTTTGATCACCATCACCATGCTCGTATGTTTGCTTGCGGCCTGCGGTGGAGGCAATGCCGTAAATAACCAGAAAGAGGGCGATACGAACAATAAAGAAAGCGCAAAAGCAGATAACGAGGGAACCGCTGCAAGCAAAGGAAACGTAGATTTAAAGGGGGAGTTCACATTATGGACTTGGGAGCCTGAGCATCCTACGGCGCTGGCTGCCTTTAATGCGAAATATCCGAATATCAAAGTGAAGCGTGTGAACGTCGCCGCGGAGGATATTTCGAAAAAGCTGCAAACGACGATCGCTTCCGGCGGCGAATTACCGGATGTCGTCAGAATCGAACGAGGACAAAAAGCTAAAATTTTCGATATGGACATTCTTGAGAATCTTGAGGCTGCGCCTTATAATGCCGACAAATCCATTCTGTTCGATTATGATCTCCCGACTTTCTCCGTCGATGATCATCTGGTCGCAATACCGGACGATATGAGCGTAGCAGGCATTGCCTACATCAAATCGCTCGCGAAACAATATTTCGGAACGGATAATCCGGAGGAAATGGAAGCCATCTTCACGGACTGGGATGTATTTATCGAGAAAGGGAAAGAGGTATTGCAGCAAAGCGGAGGAAAGGTTCAAATGTTCCCGAGCCTCGGCGATGTGAACCAGACGCTTAAAGGGCAGCGCGCAGAACCGTATTTTGACGGGGATAAGCTGAATGTGCCTATGCTTACAAACACGGTGACCGATTTAGTGAAATTTCGGGATGCCGGCATTATAGACAAGCTCGATCAATGGACACCGGCCTGGAATGCGACATTTGGCGGGGAGAAATACATATTCGCGATGTCGCCCGTATGGATGCCGCAATATGTAATCGGACCAAACGACAAAAAAGATGACCGTTGGGCGTTGATGGTGCCTCCAGGCGGCGGCTTTATCCGAGGCGGTTCTTCACATGGTATTCCAAAAGGCGCTAAAAATGCAGAGTTGGCTTGGAAATGGATTGAATTCACTTCGATGTCGCAGGAAGGCGCGGAAACTCAAAAAAAGGACGGCGTATTTACGCACTTTAAACAAGCCTATGAGAATGAGTCCTTTACCAACTGGACATGGCGGAATTTCGGCACGCAGGATATCGGCCACAAGTTTTTTGTAGACATTTCGGCGACAACCAAGGATATGCCGGAAAATATCAATGATTTGGTTTTGGACGAAGTGATGAATATCGTGCTTCAGACGCTCGTGAAAGACGAAGCATTCGGCGTAGAGCAAGCGATGGACCGCATTCAAAAAGAATTAAAAGCGAAAGCGCCTAATATTGTCTGGGAGTAAGCGCGGTTAAGCGGATAATGGCAAGAAATAAAGCGGCCCATTGGCCGCTTTTCCTTTCACAACTAGTCTAATAGTCAGGAGTGTAAGCGATGGATGCCGTAAAAAGAAAATGGGTGCCTTACTTTTTCCTCTCGCCGTACCTGTTATTTTATTTGGCCTTTGGCCTTATTCCCATGTTATTTTCACTGTATGTCAGTATGACAGACTGGAATGGGATCGGCGAGAAAACCTTTGTCGGTTTGGATAACTACAAATTCCTGTTTAATCCCGATTCTTATTTTTTTAAGTCAGTTGGAAATACGCTGCTGTTTGTTGCGTTTACGCTTCCGCTTCAAATCCTATTCGGGCTTGTCATTGCGTCGCTTCTGTACAGCCGCTGGGTAAAGTGGAAGGGCTTCTTTCAATTGGTTAATTTTCTTCCATACATCGTTACGCCTGTTGCGGTGGGATTGATGTTCAACCTTCTGTTTGATTGGCAAGCAGGCTTTATTAACAAAATCCTGATACAGCTCGGTTTGATTGATGAAGGAATCTATTGGCTGGGAGATCCGCTGTATGCCCGATTCGTTATTATTATCATGCTTTTCTGGAAAGGCTTTGGCTACACCATGATTTTCTATCTTGCCGGCCTTGCGAACATACCGAAGGACCTAAACGAAGCCGCGCAGGTTGATGGGGCCAACGGTTACCGGACATTTATGTCCATAACGCTGCCGCTTCTTAAGCCGGTCACCGTCTTTATTGTCATCACGGGAATCATTGGGGGCTTCCAGCTGCTAGAGGAACCGATGCTGCTGCTCGGAGGCGCGGGAATGGGATCGAGCACGGCTGTCATCGGCGGACCGGACCGATGCTGCTTAACGACCGTTTGGAATATGTATGATACCGCCTACGGCAGCATGACCAGATATGGGCTTGGGGCGGCTATAGCCTATGGCTTATGTTTCATTATCGCCTTCTTCTCATTCATCGGCGCAAGATTTTATAGGGGGGAACAGGAATGAGCCAAACCGCTAGAACGACGCTCGCTACGACGGCAATTGCCCTTCTTTCTATATTTGCTTTGCTGCCCTTCTATATCATGATCATAATGGGAACGTATCAAAACGAAGATTTATTTACCAAAATCGTTCTGGTGCCGGGCACCTACTTGCTTGAAAATTTAAAAACAGTGGCAGCCAGCCGGTTCGATCTCGTTTACTGGAACAGCATTATCGTTTCACTGGTTAGCACGGTGTTTTCGGTTTTGGTCAGCGCTTTTGCAGGCTTTGCTTTCGCGAAGCATGAATTTAAGCACAAGAGCAAGATTTTTGCCGCGGTACTGCTCACGATGATGATCCCCGGCCAGCTTGGATTGGTTGCCTACGTTATTGAGATGCGCTATCTAAGCTTGTCGGGCACGCTGCTGCCGCTCATCCTGCCTTGGGTGGCCAATGCATTCGGCGTATATTGGATGACCCAGTTTATCAAAAGCGCGGTACCGACCGAGGTGCTCGAGAGCGCGCGAATAGACGGCTGCTCGGATATCGGCGTATTTTTCCGGATTGTGGTCGCCTTTATTTATCCGGCGATCACGACGCTCTCGCTGCTCGTATTCTTATGGTCATGGAACAATTACCTGCTTCCGCTTATCATCGTCAATAAGCCGGAGCTTTACACGATTCCGCTAGGCATAACGGCGCTGGGCGATGCGTACCGCACAGATCTGGCCGCTCAAATATTAGGTCTGACGCTCGGGACGATCCCGGTGCTTGTCTTATTCGCCATAGGCTCAAAAAGCTTCATCCGCGGGCTGACGGCTGGCTCCGTTAAGGGATAGGATAGAGCAGATAAAAAAGCAGCACAATCCTCTCAAGAGGATTGTGCTGCTTTGTGGTTTCTATTGGCTATCGCCCATACCCGTATAAACAAGAACCGCATCCCTTAAAAATACCGCCGCGCCCGGTTGATGCTTATCGTAGTAAGCGGTGAACCTTTCGTCGTCCACGTACATTTGGGCAATGCCCGCATGCGCTTCCTTGCTGTAATGCCCCCAATAAAAGCTGAGCCATTGGCGGTGCAAATCGGCAGCCTTTTGCGCCAATTCGCCGGCAGGATCGCCTGCCGCATAAGCGTCTACCAGCACGCTTATGATATCGGCGCCTAATTTCTCGATCTCCGTATGCTGCTCCTGCGTCATGTTTTTAACGATCTGATTGGAGCGCTCGACTTGCTCGTCCCCGTATTTTTCTCTGATCTCTTTGCCGTACTTTTGTTCGTTCTCATCCAGCATCTGTTTTTTGAAGCCTTCGAATTTCTCTTTGTCCGTCATCGTGATTCTCCCTTCGTTTTGGGCTATTGTTTTGTCGACATTAGCGATCAGCAGATCCAGCTGCTGTCTCTTTTCAAGCAGCTTCAGCCGGTGCTCGCGCAGGGCGTTTTTCCCGTTAAAGGCGGAAGCCGTTATCATCATTTTGATTTCCTCGAGGCCTACGCCAAGCTCTTTATAAAATAAAATTTGCTGCAGCCTGTCAACTTCCGCTTGCCCGTAAATGCGATAGCCCGAGGAATTAATCCGCGCCGGCTTCAGCATCCCGATCTCATCGTAATAGCGCAGTGTTCTTGTGCTAATACCAGCCATCAGCCCCAGCTTTTGAATGGTGTATTCCATCTGCTCACCTCCTGACAAGATCATCGTACACCTTCACGCAGCGTGAAGGTCAACTGTTATTTTAATAAATATGATGCTCTAAAAAAGCCCCAAAGCGATGGGTTACCATTGGGTAGGTGGAGGCAGTAAGAGAGGAGGCCGCGATAACAAGGCTTATAGTGCTGCTTCTTTTTCGTTAGTATAGTATGAAGCGATTAGAAGTGGATAACCTGTGTTTTATACGCTTAAATATATAATTAATGACGTTTAGAAGCGGTGATTTAACGGGATTTATAATTTAAATGATTAATTTTTAAAAAAAGACTTGCAATGCTAGGCTGGAACATGGTATATTCTAATTCCGGCCGAGAGAAACACGCGGACGACAAGCAAAAACAAGCATTACAAACGAAAGAAAAGATTGCTCTTTGAAAACTGAACAACGAGTAATAACTGCCCTTACGATCCTAACGGATCGTTAGAAAAGCGATAAAAAGTAATGAGCATTTCAAACACCAATTTGGAGAGTTTGATC
>NZ_JBEGHY010000004.1:0-46316 GCF_040676435.1 Paenibacillus sp. LPE1-1-1.1 | reverse complement strand
AAGGACAAGATCCGCTCGACTTGCATGTATTAGGCACGCCGCCAGCGTTCGTCCTGAGCCAGGATCAAACTCTCCAAATTGGTGTTTGAAATGCTCATTACTTTTTATCGCTTTTCTAACGATCCGTGAGGATCGTAAGGGCAGTTATTACTCGTTGTTCAGTTTTCAAAGAGCAATCTTTTTTCTTTCGTTGTATTGCTTGTTTTGCTTGCCGTCCGTGTGTCTCTCTCGGCCGGAAATAGAATATACCATGTATTCGCCTATAAGGTCAAGCGTTTTATAAATTATTTTGAAACAAAATGTTTGAATCTGTCGATTGTTGTTTATAGCTCCCGTTTTTCTTGCAGCTCCCGCCACACTTTTTTGTTGCTGTACTGCCGCTCGGAGCTGATATCCTTGCCAAACCAATCCGGTGCCTGGAACGTATTCGCGGCTTCTTCCGAGTCAAATTCAACTTCAAGCACAGAAAGCTCGATTTGATCATACGTATCGATTTCGATTACGCGTCCATCCCATTCCGCCGTTATCCGGTTTTTCGTCAGCGGCACGAAACCAAAGGCATTTATAACCTGCCCATATATGCTCTCCGATATAGAGTACTCAATTTCTTCGCGTAACATACCGTTGCCTAATTTAAACGTATGCGTATAGGTAACATCGCCGCTTGCCAAATCCACGATGCGGCGAACGCGCAGCTCCTGATTTTCGTCTATGGCTAAATAGGTTTGTTCGATTCGCTGTTCGGAAAGCACCTTCAGCTTCGAGTCTTCTACTAAAGCACTCGGAAATTCCGGCAGCAGAAACTTGCGTTCGATTTCTAATGACATCCTAAACCGCTCCTTTATTGTTCATCTTCCAAGAAAAGCTCATGCAGCATCTTTTCCCGGTTATTAATAAACTGCTTCATCAATATAAAGTGATCGGTTTCCTCTAATGTGGTGCGCTCAATGCCCTCTGAAGTTAAATTATAAATCACCGCGTCGGGATAGGCCATTAGAATAGGCGAGTGAGTCGCAATAATGAACTGAGAGTTCTGCCCGACCAGCTGGTTAATCCGAGAAAGCATCGCCATTTGTCGAAAAGGAGACAACGCCGCCTCCGGCTCATCCATCATATAGAGTCCATTTCCTCTAAAACGATGGAGGAACGCCGCAAAAAAAGACTCGCCATGCGATTGCTGATGGAGCGACTTCCCGCCATAGGAATCGACTAATCTCGGTCCTCTCGGTGTCTCGCGATCCATTTGATCAATATTAGTCGCCACGTTATAGTAGCTCTCCGCACGAAAGAAAAAGCCGTCTCTCGGTTTATTCACGCTGCGGACAAGCCTCAAATAGCGATGGAGCTCGGAATGCGTCTCTTCGGTAGAAAAATTAAAATTAATCGTCCCGCCTTCCGGATTGAACCCGAGCCCAATCGCGATCGCTTCCAGCAGCGTAGATTTTCCCATGCCATTCTCACCGACAATGTAGGTTACCTTGGGATGAAACTCAAGCTCCTCCAAGGTACGTATGGCATTCAGATGAAAAGGGTAAGCATCGAAGGAGGGTACCGTCTCCCTAAGGAGCCTGACGCCTCTTAAATAAAGTCCTTGCTGGCTTTGTCTCACGGCGCACGCCCCCCAGCCCGATTAGGTCTTGCTTAGTACTGCCTGCTCTGCTAGCCGCAGCATTTTTTGAACTTTTTACCGCTTTCGCAAGGGCACGGGTCATTACGTCCGATTTTTTTCTTGGACTGAAGATCGATAACCTCAGCTTGACGTGCTTGATTAGGAACATGATTCAGCAGCATGCTGGCGCTTGCTCTCTTCGCAGACAGCTCTTCAGGGGAATACCCTTTGATGGCCCACTGCTTGGTGCTGTTCATTAAAGGAACCAATAAATTCGTTACCGCATTCACCGTTTCCAAGTTCGGCATATCGATAAATTCCTGCGCCAATTCGATTACGTCTGCCAGTGAGCTTCCGTTTTTGGCAGCATCCACAATTTCCTCTGCCATTAAATCCGCTTGTTCCCGGTCAATCTCGTAACGATGTAGAACATAGCGAACGAGATTCATATAATGGCTGTTCCGCTCAACATACTCGGGCTCTCCCGCTTTGAGCAGCTGCTGCTTCGTAAACGGACAAAAATCCAGATCATGCCTTAGCGAACGCTCTTTCATAATCGCTTGCGGATCTACCACCCGAGAGTCGGAGATCGTGTCGTCTGCATGGATTTCGAATTGATCATAATATTGAGCGGCGTCGATTAAGACATCCATAAACTCCGTAGACGCTTCGGCTCCGTCTCCCTCGGAAATAACAAACGATATTAATTGTTCGACCGTTAACGTTCCATAATAGTAAAGCAAGCCTTGCGTCATCCGAATCCATTCCATGCTGCGGCTGACGTTCGGCTGATCTTGTACCGCATTGCCCTCTTTCATTGTCTCCAGTAATTCCAAAGGCATGAGGACAACCCGCTTCCCCTCCACCGTTCCCGGAAAAAGAAGCCCGCGCTCGCGGAAATATTCATACTGCTGAAGCTCCAGCAGCGGCTTATCCCAAATGCCGTCGCTCTTTGCTATTTTTTGAAGGAGCTTGATCCTGTTTTGGTCAAAGCTGCGCACCGCTTCCGAGAGATGCTCCGGAATCTTCACGGCCAGCTTTTCTACCAGCCCCTGTTTATTGAGTGAGCTTAGGTTGCTAATTTGCAAATTCGTACGAATACTAGTCAATTGCTGCTTTGATAATGTGCCCAGCGCATCCGCAAACGATAAGGGATAAGTCAGCTGCGGCCAAAATTTATCCATTGCTTTATCCAGCTTTGTAGTCATGGTATTCTCCTAAATCGTAGATGTATTTCATGCTCTTCTAGCAAATTAAAGGGTAACCCCAAAAGACATGCAGGTTCAAAGATAACAAAAATCGAAGCTGGAATCAAACAAAATAATTTAATATATCCCCTATAAAATGTAGAATCAACCTATAAATAGAGGCTGTCTCCGCAGGCAATCAAGCCTTTTCGAGACAGCCTCTTCAACTGGTTTCCTCATGATTTTTCCACGCTTTTTAAGCTAAGCAGCGAGTTTAACTGTTCTAGTAAATTACCGCCGCCCGTGAGTGAGATCGTTCCGATCTTCTCGCAAATTTTCTCCAGAAATTCTAGCTCCTTCAGCCGGAACAACGTACCGTTCTCATCCATCAGCTTAGCGGTATTAAGCAGACTGCGGGTCGATGCCGTTTCCTCGCGGCGCGTAATAAGATTAGCCTGCGCCTTCTTCTCTGCTAGCAGAACCGTATTCAATATATCCTTGATGTCGCCCGGCAAAATAATGTCCTTGAGGCCAGCGGATATAAACTGCACGCCGTAATGCTCCTTCTGCTCATTCAAACGAGTGAGCACAAACGTCGCGATTTCCTGCTTCATTCGCAGCAAATCATCCAGCTTAAGCGTACCGACATACTCCCGCAAAATGAGCTGCAGCATAATATATACCTGTTCCTCGAACGACTTGATTTGGAACGCTTTAAGCGGATTGACAACCTTATATTGGCATACGAAGTTGAGCCGCAGCGTGACCTTGTCCTCCGTCATGATTTCTTGGCCGGTCATGTCCAGCTGAAGCTGGCGCAAATCGACTGTTTTCACCTGCACGCTCGTCGGACCCTTCCAGAAATAATACCGGCCGGGACGAAGCTCCCTCTGCAATACGTTATTGTAGAAAAGAAGGCCGGATTCGTGGCTGGCAACCTCGAACATTTGAATATAGCCCTGCAGCTTCGAGAGCAAGGAACGGTCGATCTTCTCCGATATTTCGGGAATTCTAATGTCCACGCGTATAAACGAGTGCTTCTTGATCGCATTCCAGAAAGCATACACCCCTGCTGTCAGAAGCGAATTGAACTTTCCGTCCTCAAAATGTAGCGCGTATTCGTAATCCTGTACGTCAGCAACCGTTAACTCCTCCAGCAGCTGCTTATCCTGAAGAAACAGACTCAACTCCTTGTTTGGAACGGCGAAGCGCTTCGTTACATTTTGCAAAATAACACTGTCGTCTGCAAAGGAAGCATGCCGGTATACGCCCGGCTGCAAAAGCTTGATATAGCTGCCTTTTTTGAAAAGCAGACCGCGTTCATCGTTTTTGATGATTACTTTTTTGAACATGAACAAACACCTCTTTGCGGTTTTGGTGGCCTTGGTAACAGAAGCTCTCCTGCGGCTGGGCCGGAATCAGGCTTGAGTAAGGAGCGGTGCTGTTTTATCGCTTCGGCATTCCTAGACGCATTCAAATGCATGATCCATTCGTTTGCGTATTATTTCCTGCTTGGCAATAAGAGACAGCCCGCTCCGAACGGTATCCGCCGATTGCATAGGCTTTGCTGCAGCGGGGATGCCTAGGCATCCTCCGAGAGCCACTGTTAAAGGCAGAGTCAACAGAAAGTTCTCCTTGGAAGGGAGTTAGGGTGCTCCGAAGAGCATCGTCGCTTTGGAGGCGATTGTCAAAGAGAGGGGGATAAGCCCTACTCCTTCATATGGGAGATTCCGCCGAGATGGACCATACAGCATACAGGCGCATAGGATGCGCGAGCACTGCGGGATTTTCGAAAATCCCAGCCAAGGTACGCCATTCGGACATGAATCTCATCTATTATTGAAGTGATCTTTAATAGCGAAAGTGATCGTGATCGATTAGATGCCTTTAATGGCTGCCATCGGCTTGCATTTGGCTACCACGGCGGCCAAGGATGCGCCAACGACGCTGTCGATAATTTGATCCACGTCCTTGTAGGCCTGCGGGCATTCATCGAGAATCGTCTGCAAGGAAGCGTGGTTCACGAGAATCTCGTCATCGGTGCCGACCTTCAGCGATTGCTCGAATTCATCGACGGTCACCAGCTGCTTCGTTGCTTTACGGGATCTTGCACGTCCTGCCCCATGGCAAATGGAATAGAAGTTTTTCAACCCTTCATCCCTCCCTACCATAATGTAGGAGGACGTTCCCATCGAGCCGGGAATGAGTGCCGGATGCCCCGTTTCCTTGTAGACTGGCGTATTCAAAAAATGTCCCGGCGGAAGAGCCCGCGTCGCTCCTTTGCGATGAACGAGCATCGGCTGGTTACGGTGAAATTCCTTCAGCGCGTAATTATGCATCAGGTCATAGAGGACAGGCATTTCCATGCCCGCTCCGAATACCTCACGAAAGGCTTCGCGAACGCCGAAGGCAATCATATGCCGATTGCTTACGGCAAAGTTGAGCGCGGAATACATGAGATTCAAATAGGTCTGCCCTTCTTGGCTCGCTATCGGCGCATAAATCAAATTCGGATCCGGATTGCTTACGCCCCACTGGTTCATGGCTTCCTTGATGGCCTTGTTATGCTCCCGGCCGACCATACCGCCCCAAGAGCGGGAGCCGGAATGGATCATGACGACAACCTGACCGTCGAACAGGCCCCATTTTGAAGCTAAGTCCGCATAAGCCTCATTGATCTCCAAGTACTGAATTTCAATGAAATGATTCCCGCTTCCGAGCGAACCTAGCTGGCCCCGCGCATATTTCAATATTTTTGGAGGAAGCTGTTTCAGATAATTAGTATCGAATGCAAAATGCGATTGCTCGACATGCGTCAGCCATTGCTCATCCGGCACATACTTTTCAGGCAGCCCCTTCAGGCCATGCTCCACTACGCTCAACACATCGATATCGTCGTAGTTCGTATTTTTTCGCTCGTTTGTCGGCACGTATTTCTCGATGGCCGCAATCAACGCTCTGCGAACATCCTTCTCCTTAATATCCCGCTTATGCAGCGGAGTGGTGTGAACACGCATTCCGCATCCAATATCCGACCCGACGATCGAGGGAGATACGCAGCCGTCCTTCATATTCCATACCGCCGTTGTCCCAATGCAGGTTCCGATGCCGACATGCGCGTCTGGGGTGTAGCTCATATATTGATTCCGCGGAATTAGCAGGTTATGGTTAGCCATTTCATATACTTTATCTCCGAACGTTCGGAATACCTCATCGTTTGCGAAAACATGGAGTTTGCCATGCTCAAGCTCCAGCTCATGATGATTGCCGCCATGCTTCTTATGCTGCATCAACATTGTAAAACCTCCCTTTTCTTGCTTTCATTCTTCCGGTGTCCCGTCTTCTTATAGCCTTATTTTGCATGTTTTTGGAGGGCGTGAACATGGCGAAAGTATGACGACAAAGGAAAATTTTCCTTTTTGTTCAAATCGGCAATCTTCCTGTTAAGATAGATAAAGAATATCGATTTGGACGGAGGAACCCCTACATGGCGAGAGAAAGCTTTGATAAGGAGATCCAGTTTTTGCGCATGCTTGTTCTTACCAGCGGGGCATATAATCGTCAGCAGTACGCAGACAGACTCGGCATCTCCATTCATACCTTCGATAAAACCATCAAACGTTTGAAAGAAATCGCTAACGCGGTTTACCAGCAGCTTCCCGCGGACAAAGGTAAAGAGTTTGCGGAGACGGTCCGCTACAGCTATCTAGATTCATCGGATCCCATGCTGCTGTTTTTGTTTCGGGCCAAATCGCTTAAAGAATCGGAAAGCCAGCGTCTATCTCTGCTGCTTGCGGCTATGCACGAGAAAGCTTTGACCGCAATGGAGCTGCTTGATCTCTGCTGCGGCAGCATGCCGGCGGAGCTTGCGCTTCCCGACGAGAAGACCATACGGGGCGATCTTAAATATTTGGAGCAGGTCGGAGTTATCCAAAAAGAGCCGGGAACGCGCCCGTTCCGGTACCGGACGTACAATGATTTGATCACGGTGCTATCCCCTGAGGAGCTGCAGGATTTATATGATTTTGTAGACATTATGGCCAATACCCAGCTGCCTTCGGTGCAGGGATATTTGCTTCGTGACGGGTTGAAAAAGCATATGGCCCGCAATCCGGACGATTACGGCCGCGCCGAGCCCTTCTTATATAAGTACCACTATTATTCCCGTATATTGGATGAGGCCCATCTCTTTACGCTGCTAGACGCGATTCGCAGCCGTCGCTTCGTCAGTTTCCTATATTTTTCGCCGAAAAAAGAAACGAGCTACGCCTCCAAAAACACTAACCCCTTATTTGAGAGGGATACCGAAGGCAGCCAGGAGATGATTCTCCCGCTAAAGGTCGTCTATGACCATCAATACGGCCGTTGGTATTTGCTAGGCCGCCATCCCCGCCATGGCATTAAGAAATACCGTTTGGAAGGTTTGACCCAAATCTCCGAAGGGGATGCCGCTCCCGAAGCGGACTATGAAGCCCATACATCCGATCTTGAACAGCGGATCCGGCAGAGCTGGCTCATCGATACGGGCAAGCCCGTTACGGTAAAAGCCCGTTTCTTCCATCCTGGGCCCGGCATATCGAACTTCGTCAAGGAGCGTGTTCTCCTTCAGGGACAATGGGGGAGCATTACGGAAGAGACCGGGGACTCTTTTATCTACGAGATAGTAGTGAACGGCATGGTTGAGATCAAGCCGTGGATTCGGAGCTTCGGCTCCAGCTGCGAGGTGCTGGCTCCCTTGAAGCTCCGAGAAGAGATGATTGCGGAATGGAAGGAGATTAAAAGCTACTATGAATCCCTTTGAGAAAATATTCAATTACCAAATCCTATCTAAACTTGAGGACTCGGGAACCTTCATTATAACGGCGCATGAGCGGGGCTGGCTGAAAATGATGCTCGGGCATCCGGCTGCCGCTCATGCTTTTGAGCCGGAAACCTTTCGCAAGCTGCAGGTTGTATTAGAGCAAGAGCAAGGCTTGGAAACTGGCGGATTGCTTCACAAAGCCGCAAGCAGGGTACGCCATGTCTATCATCCGAAGGTCCGGCTGCTCAGGCAGGCCATCACGAACAAGGCGATCCTGCGATTTAGCTACAGCATAAAAAACGGACGAACAACCGCGCTGCAAGAAGGCTTTCCCTATAAGCTTGAATATTCGATGGTTAAACGGGAATGGTATTTGCTCTGGTATCATATAAATAATCGGATGCTGATGAGTACAAGACTGGAGAAGATCGCGGAAATAAGCGAGCAAGCATGCCAAACGGAAGATTACGAGCAGTTAACCGCCATCGTCCATGCTTTAACCTCCAAACGCAGCATGAGTGCGGATATACTCGTCGTGCCAGGATACAACGGGGAGCTTTCGCGTATTTTATACGCTTTTTCTTGCTTTGAGAAGGAAGTAAGCTACGCACCGGAAACAAACGAATACACGATTCGTTTATACTTCAACAGCAACGAGAGCGAATTCGTGCTTCAAAAAACACGCTTCCTCGGAAAACGGGTCCGGATCTTGGAGGGCGGCCAGCTAAGACGGCGTATGCTGGAATCCGCGGCAAAATCACTTGAACGCTATGCGGATTCGCACAATTAATCACATTTTGACGAAAAATTTTATTTATAATGATTCCAAAATAATATTGATTTCCCTCTGGAAAGCGGTAACATATTAGTTGAGGTGCAATCATACAAAATCAATGAGGTGAAGCTATTATGAGTACAGAGAAGAACAAGCTAACGACTAGCTCTGGCGCTCCAGTTGGAGATAACCAAAACTCGATGACAGCCGGCTCACGCGGTCCCACGTTAATTCAGGATGTTCACCTATTGGAGAAACTAGCGCATTTCAATAGAGAACGTGTTCCAGAACGCGTTGTTCATGCGAAGGGCGCAGGCGCACACGGTTACTTCCAAGTTACGCATGATGTCACCCCTTTTACCAAAGCCAGCTTCTTATCCGAGGTAGGCAAACGCACACCAATGTTCATCCGTTTCTCTACCGTAGCCGGTGAGCTGGGCTCTGCCGACACGGTTCGCGATCCCCGCGGATTCGCCGTGAAGTTCTATACCGAAGAAGGAAATTATGATTTGGTCGGCAATAACACGCCTGTGTTTTTCATTCGTGACGCTATT
Source organism: Paenibacillus sp. LPE1-1-1.1 (assembly GCF_040676435.1). Lineage (NCBI taxonomy): Bacteria > Bacillati > Bacillota > Bacilli > Caryophanales > Paenibacillaceae > Paenibacillus > Paenibacillus sp. LPE1-1-1.1. Next base: position 37,390 of record NZ_JBEGHY010000004.1, on the reverse strand, counting down.
AAATTCCCTGATTTCATTCATACGCAAAAACGCCATCCGCAAACCCATCTCAAAAATCCAAATGCGGTTTGGGATTTCTGGTCCTTATCCCCTGAATCCTTGCACCAGGTAACGATTCTAATGTCAGATCGCGGTATTCCGGCTACGCTTAGACATATGCATGGCTTCGGCAGCCATACCTTCAAATGGGTAAACCATGAAGGGCAAGCCGTATGGGTTAAATACCACTTCAAAACCGAGCAAGGCGTAAAAAACTTAGCTCCCGAGGTTGCGGCGCAGCTTGCCGGCGATAACCCTGATTACCATACCGAGGATTTATTTAATGCGATTAAAAATGGCGATTTCCCGGCTTGGAAGCTTTATGTACAAATCATGCCGATTGAGGATGCAAATACATATCGTTTCGATCCGTTTGACGTGACGAAGGTATGGTCGCAAAAGGACTACCCGTTGATCGAGGTTGGACGCATGGTGCTGGACCGCAACCCGGAAAACTATTTTGCCGAGGTTGAACAGGCGACGTTCTCCCCAGGTTCGTTTGTTCCGGGCATCGAGGCTTCTCCTGACAAAATGCTGCAAGGCCGTCTCTTTGCTTACTCCGATGCTCATCGCTACCGGGTTGGCGCGAACCATAACCAGCTGCCGATCAACCGTCCCCATTCTGAAGTGAACAACCATCAGCGCGATGGGCAAATGCGTGCCGACGGCAATGGCGGTGCTTCCATTTACTACGAGCCGAACAGCTATGGCGGACCGACGGAATCGCCGGAGAACAAGCCTGCCCCGTTCGAGGTTTCCGGCCAGGCAGACAGCGTTTCTTTTGACCATAACGACCATTATACGCAAGCCGGCGATTTATACCGTCTGCTGAGTGAAGAGGAGCGAGCACGACTCGTCGACACGATCGTCGGTGCCATGAAGCCCGTAGAGAAGGATGAAATTAAGCTTCGCCAAATCGGCCACTTCTACAAAGCGGATCCCGAATACGGACAGCGTGTCGCTGAAGGCCTTGGCTTATCCGTGTCGCAGCAATCATAGACTTCTATTATTCGCATCTTAGCTCCAGCCTTATATAGTAAAAACGAGAAGGGGACGGCTGCAATAGCCGTCCCCTTCTCGTTTCTAGCATTAATTAAACGGATAAATCCAGAAGCGCTCCGTTCCGAACCGCTCCTTTATTTCCTTGTCCTCCAGCTTTTTATTGCCGACCAGTTCCGCCGCCTGGAACTGGGAACGGTGCGCTTCGATAGAGGCCATTTTTTGCCGCAAGTAATCCTTAACGTCATTTATTAGATGAGGCTTGCCTAAAACTTGTTGATGGTTTTTGGAAAAAGCCACGCAGTAAACTGCCGGTCTCTCCTCCGGTGGCAGCTTGCCGATGACACGGATGACAGCCGCTCCGCATGCATCATGATCCGGGTGAACGCTGAAGCCCGGGTAAAAGGTATAGACATGTGACGGACGAAGCTCTTTAAGGAGCGCGTCAATTTGGCCATCCAATTGTACCTGGTCTTCAAACTCAATCATTTTATCGTGAAAGCCGAGCATTCTCAGATCCTGTATTCCAATAGCCTCACAAGATCTCTCCAGCTCCAATTTTCGTATATGCGGAAGGGTTACTCGATTAGCAAACGGCGGAATCCCCATATTTCGGCCCATCTCTCCAAGCGTTAAACAGGCATAGGTGACATAGGAGCCGCTTTCTATATGCTTAGCCAGCGTACCAGATACCGTGAAGGCCTCATCGTCGGGATGCGGAAATATAACCAAAACATTTTGAGCCATAGCTTCTCCTGTCTCCTCTCTCATTAGAAGGGTTCCCTGCTTAATTGCAACGAAACGATCAACTTTCCTTGTGAATCGTGTCCGGCAAGCAGCAGCCTATCCGTCTCGTTCTCTTCCCAGTGCGTCAAGCCCTCAGTATATATCCAGCCATGCTTCATCTTCAGCCCCACCCTGTAAGGTCCATTACCTGCAATCGATCCGTGGGAATAACGAATCATCGCATTGGTGATGAAGTTTGCTGCCGGATGTTTCGTGCTGTCGAGATGGGCAGCATAAGCCCCCGTTGTCATTTCAAGATGAACGTATAGCTCCTGCTCCTTCAAACTATCAATCCTATGCTGCACATTCTCAGCATGAATAAGCTGCATCGGTATCCCTCCTCTATCTCCTTAAGGCACGCAATATTTATAAGAATGCAATCATTCTAACACACTTAACCCGAAAGAAATAACGTAGGTTTTTGTGGTATACTGCTACAATATGAATATGTTGGAGGATTAGCCCCATGAAAATTTATGTGATTCAATCGTTTAATGAAGACGGCTTGGAAAATGTGTATGTAGGCTCAGACGAGGAAAAAGCGCTGTCGTTAAAATCAGCCGACTTCGACCATTGCGATGCCCTGTTTGTCGAGATCTGGGAGGATGGCGAGAAGACGGATGACTTCCGCCTCGTGGAGTCGCCTGAGGACGCCGAAGAGGAAGAGGAAAGCGTTGAAAACGAGCGATAAGCTCCTTTTTAAATAATAGGTAGCCTTGCAACCTTTTGTCGAACACTGCCGTCTAGTGTTCGACTTTATTTATAAGGAGAGAAATTAGATGTTACCTACGAAAAAATCACTATCCAAAATAGCCGTGCTTGCGCTCACTGTATCCATGCTGGCTGCAGGCTGCAATAATACCGGAAACGAACCGGCTAACCACTCATCGGCCGGAAATGCATCGAATGAAGCCGAGGTTACGGAGCAGCCTACCGATAATCCCGCAACGGACGAGCCGGCTGCTACCGAAGAACCTGCCGTTACCGAGGAGCCTGCGACAGACACTGCAACGAGTGAACCGGCTGCTACGGAAGAAGCAGCAGTAAAGCCCGCGGCTACGGCTAAGCCTACCGGCAAACCATCCGGCGGAAAGCCTGCCCAAACAACGGCGCCAAAAGAAAAGCCCACGCAGAAGCCGGCTGCAACAGCGAAGCCGACGCAAAAGCCGACCCAAAAACCAACGCAAAAGCCAAACCCAACGCCTAAGCCTACCGTAAAGCCGACTGAGGATGTGAAAGTATCCGATATCTCCGATAAAATCTTAGCCGAGATGGAGATGCCGCCCATGATCACTGCGGACGGCGAGCTCGTTAAGGATATATACGGAATTGAGGCAGGCGCTTTGCTGTCAGAAAGCATCTTCCTGCAAGCGATGATGAATACGAAGGCTACCGAGCTTGTGATCGTAAAGCTGAAATCGGAGAAAAACTACGATGAGGTGGCTGAAGCTTTGGAGGCCCGCGCCGCACAAATTCAGAAAACATTCGAAACGTATTTACAGGATCAATACGAGGATGCAAAAAATTATAAAATTATCCGTCACGGCAATTACGTCATGCTGTCCATCTCGCATGATCAAGACAAGGTCGTTGAGATTTTTAACAGTTTCTTTAAATAAGCAGCGCGATAAAATCCTGACCTTCGCCGGTCAGGATTTTTTTATTAATGCCGTTGAAACATTTTGACCGCATGGAACGTGTTAGGGATGAAGGAGTCGACGCGAATGCCAAGCAAGACGTTATTTTCGAGAGAGGATTTAGCCGAGCAGGTCCATCGTTACGCGGATATGATAATGTAAATAAACCAATAATGAGTCCGAAGCTGCAAATACAAACGTCAGTCCATTATTGGGCTGACGTTCGCATGTGAAAATTATTTCAAGCCCGTATTGGCAATGCCTTCAATAAACTTATTTTGAGCTAGAAAGAAAACGACCAGAATCGGTACAGTTGCTATGGTCGAAGCGGCAAGCAGCAGCGGCCAGTCCACGCCGGCATCCGTAGTCAGCAGCGATAAACCGATCGGCAGCGTGAACAATTCCTTCGTATTTAAATAAATAAGCGGTTCAAAAAACTCGTTCCAGCTATTCATGAATGTAAAGATGCTTACGGTTGCCAATGCGGGTGTGGCGATCGGGAGCATAATCGACCTGAACGTGCGCCATGGCGAACACCCGTCTACTTTGGCTGCTTCATCCAGTTCAATAGGAACTGTAATTAGAAACTGACGTACGAGAAATACGCCGAACATCCCTCCCGCTCCAAGCATTGGCGGAAGAATCAGAGGAATATGCGTATCGATGAATCCAAGCTTTGATATCCAGCTGAATAAAGGAATGGCCGTAACTTCCGTAGGAATCATCATCCCGCTGAGCAGGAACAGAAAGATCGCGTTTTTGAACGGAAAGTGCAATCTGGCAAACGCATAGCCTGCCAATGCGGACAAGAAACAAGTGCCTGCCGTGACGAGCACCGCGATATATATACTATTAAAAAAGTAGAGATGAAACGGCATTTCCGTAAACACGCGAATATAATTGATCCATTCCCAAGCTTCGGGTATCCACTGGGGCGGAAATAGAAACACCTCGGAATCCGTCTTCAAGGATGTGCTGACCATCCAAAAAAAAGGGAACAACACGATGAAGGAAACGATTGTTAGAACCAGATAGGATGCAAGGTTGGATGTTATCTTTTTATTGTTCATAATGTACCCATCTCTTTCTCAGTTTCCACTGTATCAAAGTCAGAACCAGGATAATGCTGAACAAAATAAATGCCAGTGCCGATGCATAACCGAATTCGTAGGAGCGGAACGCTTGTTTGAAAATGTAGAAGACCATCACGTACGTGCTTGTTCCCGGCCCTCCGCCTGTCATCACATAGATTTGTCCGAACACTTTTAGAGAACCGATAACGGTTATTATCGTTATCATGAATACGGCTGGCGTAATCATTGGCAATGTAATGGATTTAAAGGTTTCCCAGCGCGAAGCGCCGTCAATTTTGGAAGCTTCGTAATAATCCTTCGGCACATCGTGCAGAGCGGCCAGAAAGATGACCATGTTCATGCCCACGCCTTTAAGCGCACTGACCACTATAACGGTAGGCATCGTCCAAGTTTCCGAGAAAAGCCAGGAAATCTCCGTTCCGCCAAACGTTCGGATCAGCAGATTGACTAATCCGCCGTCCGTAGAGAAAATAAATTTCCATACGATCCCCCAAACCACGAGGGAAACGACTACCGGCGTAAAGATCGCGGTCCGAAACAAGCCGATGCCCCATATTTTCCGTTTCAACAGCATGGCCAGCAAAAGCGATAAAACAATGTTCAGCGGGACCAAGCCCGCAGAGAAATATACGGTATTCACGACCGTATCCCAGAAGACGGGATCATCGCGCATGGCGTAAATATAGTTATCCAAACCAATATACGCTGTATTTCCAAATAACGACCAATTCGTAAAACTCATCACGAAAGCGTAAACGATCGGGCCAAACAGAAAGATTATATATCCCGCCAAAATAGGCAGTATAAATAAATATCCCATCCACATTTCTTTTGATTTCAAAGATGCTAAACCTGCAGACTTACCTCCGGCCATTCGTGCCTACCTCCTGTTGTCAATATGACGCAACCCTCCCTATAATTTACGAGATCGCCCTATTGTTCATATGGCGATCTCGCAATGCTCCATCGTTCTGGAGGGTTATTTCAATAGAGGATTAATGCTGTCTTCCATAATTTTCAACGCTTGCTCGGTTGTCGTGGAACCGAGCAAAATCGCATCCATGTTTAATGTCACCTGCTCGTCAATCTTGACCCAGTTCGGATGGGAAGGCCGGATTGTACCTTCGGCCAACCGATCGTACGCAGCCACTTTCATCGTTTCAACAGTCGGGAACGGGAACTTGTTAAGATACTCATCGGAGTACAGGACAGACTCTCTCTGCGGCACAAAAAACTGGGCTACTTTAGCTGCATTTTCCTTATTACTAATAAATTTTAAATATTCCAATGCTTCTTCCGGATACTCTGCGTCTTTGAAGATCGAATAGCCTCCAAAACCGATAGGCACCGTGACGCCATGGTCGCCTTTCGGAAGCGGAGCAATATCCCATTCGAAATCGACTTTGTCACGGTAAGCGCTTGTACGGGTAACGTTCTCAAACGCCATACCAACCTTACCTGTATCGAAAGTTAACTGCTCACCGATGCTTGGATGCGCTTTCTTATCGAGCAGCCCTTTAAAGAGATTAATCGCTTTGGCCGTCTCCGGCGTGTTCATAGCGAATTGCGTTGTGTCTTCGTTGAAGATTTCGCCGCCCATCGCCCAAATCAATGGAATCAGATTGTCGGACCAGTTGGAGGAACTTTGTATGAACTTCACGCCGTATACCCCTTCTTGCGGTTTGGAGATCGCTTCGGACGCTTTGACCATCTCATCGTAAGTCCAGTTGCCCTCTTCATAAAGCTGCATTGGCGACTTCAATCCATTCGCTTCAAACAGTTTTTTATTGTAGAAAACGACCAGAGGCGGCGTAGAAAATGGAATACCATAGAGTTTGCCTTCCTTTTCAAATGCAGTGAGCGTGGATGGTATTATATCATCGAACGCATAAGCCGCATCCTCTTTCACGGACGAAATATCCAGCAGCTGGCCCCCATTCATAAATTGCGGAATCATGCGCTCTGAGATCCATACGATATCAGGCGAGGTTTTGGTCGCTGCCATGATCGCCAGTTTCTGCTGGTAGTCCGCCCACGGAATCACGGAAGTTTTGACTGTCACATTCGGATGGAGCTTCTTGTATTCCTCAGCAAGCTCGTCATACAACGCCACCTGGGCATCGCTGCCCCAAACGGACATCTCAAGCTCCACAGGATCTTTTGACTCAGCAGCCACTTCCGCACTCGGCGTATTGTTCGCATTTTCCTTGTTTGCCTTTGCGGCGCCATTATTGTTATTTCCTTTTCCTCCGCATGCGCTCAGCAAGCCGAGCAGCAATACAATAGACAGCAAGACTAACCCGTATTTCTTCATTTTTATGCCCCTCTCAATGTATGTAATCGCTTTCTATTACTAGTATAGATTTGATCGCTTCCAGAAAAAATAACACGAAATCGAGAAAAACTATGTAAATTCGAGTACTTTAATAGAACCAGCTGTATAACAGAATTTCGGCCTAAGCCCGCGTGACAAGGACTTAGGCCGAGAGGGTTCCTAATCGTTGACGAAGCCGACAAACACCTCATTGATTCTGGCCATCATATCGTTTGAATTGCCATTGCCCCATGACGGACGGACAAAATGGAAGCGCAAGGCAGTCGTCACGACGGGGTTTTCCAAATTCAACGTCGTATACTGACCCAAAAAAGCGTCCTGATCATTATCTCGGACTTCGGCTATCGTCTTCCATTCTCCGTCTTCCAAGATCTGCAGATCAAAATCTCTGACATGCCAGTTGGCCGAGCCTATAACCGGCACATGTCCGCTCCACAGCTTCACTTGGTTGATCGTTTGCTCCGTTGTCCAGTCCAGCATCAGATAAGGCGTTTGGGAGCCGTTTGATATCCACCGGGTTTCCAAGCTTCCGTCAAGTACTCTATCTTTTGTATTTGTACCCAGCGTGGAGTCGACCGACAACTGCGCAGCAATCGCCAGATTATTGGTTACATTAAGAACGAACGTTCCAGTGCGAGCAACGCCATCCAAGACGACAGTTGCCTGCAATGTTGCTTCTCCAGCTTGAAGCGCGGTAACCACGCCCGTATGATCAACAGTCACTAGATCCGGCGTCAGACTTATGAAAGATATGTCCGCATTTTCCAACGAAGCGTCCGATCCTGTATTGTATGTGCCGGTCACATGCAGTTGGGTAGTCATGCCCGGCACCAGCTGCGAACGATCCGCTGTTACCGCTACGGCCGCAAGTTCGACGGGAGGGTAAGTTTCAACCCGCAGGTAAGGCCTATAGCTAGGGTCGGATCCATTGTATAAATGCGTCAAGTAACCGGTTTGATTGGCATTCTGGGCATAAGCAAGCGATATCGTCCGATCGCCATCCAGACGTTCTTGCACGAGCACAGTCGCATCGAACACATACCAGGCGTACTCGCCTTTATTATTCAGCTGCACAGTCGAGAGCTTCTGACCAAGCTCTGGCGGAGACTGGTACATATTCCATTGCATTGTATCGCTGTCCCAGTCATTGCTATCCACTGCATAGAGAGAAGTTGCAGCTCCCGTCTCTCCAGCAGGGCTCTCCAGCGCTTGTCCATACACGTAGAGCCATGCGGTAGCCAGCTTGCCTTCAATAGAATTCAGATCGAATTGCTGATAGCTTCTCACCGATTCGCTATCATTTCCGCCTTTAATCTGTAAGGGATTCGCAACCGGGGCATTCTGAGCATTTTGCTGTACGCTTGCCGCCCTGGTTGCCGGTATCAGTTCGGAAACCACCACTTGATTCTCATAATCCGTCCCGGTATTTCCACTGATCTCATTGCCGAAGAGACGAATATTCGTGCCGTGTGAGATCATAACGCCATTCGTATTCCCCGTAACATGATTGTCCTGAATGACAATATTCTCGGGTATGCCTGCGCCGTTCCCGGCGTTGGTCGGATCACCGTCGTCTTTCATGGCAATTATACCCCAGAAGTCGGAAGCGGTATTGTTCACGATCTGATTGCCCTTCACAATCGTTCCGGGCGCATTTTTCAGACGTATTCCCTGGCTCCCCGCATTCGTAAATCCGGTAATGGTATTATTCTCGATAATCGTATCGGGAGATCCCAAATACACCTGTACCCCATACCGTTTAACATTCTCGATTAAATTGTTATGAATGTAATTGCCTGGTCCAGCGGCATCATGCGTAGCGCCCGGATTGCCGACGCCGACAGCCGCTTCGCCGCCGCCAACGATATGATTGTAGCTTACTTCATTCATATACTCGTCTTCTCCGTGGAAATCGATAGCGTCTAATGCCGAGTTCAAGTAGTAGTTGTTTTCAATGAGATTGTTATGCGTGTAAGAATGCGCCATCGTTCCGTGACGCAGATAAGGACCGATAAACTCGTTGTTGCGAACGACATTGAAACGAGAGTCGTCCTCTCTGCCGAGCCGGCTTTCCTTGGACTTGCCTTCGATAGAAACGCCATATCCGTTTCCGCCCTCGGCTAAGTTCGTCGCGTTGCGAAAAAGCGAATTTTCCACAATAACATCATGACTGTTCGTAATGACAACGCCGATCCGTTGAAACTTCTCGATCGTCAGTCCGTCCAGCGTAATGTTATAGGACGGTTTGCCGGAAGCGGCGGTAATCATGATCACCTGCTTAGGTCCGCCCCGATCCGGATTCGCAACCGACGTATTCGTTGAATAATTCAAGTCCCAGCTGGACGTAATCGTCATGTTGCTGATCTTAATATTGTTTTGTCCGGCCATACGGAATACGATGCCTTCAACCGTGGCATATTCTTCCTGTTCATTAGCATGGTCGGAGACCAGCAGAACGCCATCCTGGCTCTCGCCGCGCATCTGCACGCCGGATTTCATAATGAAATGGGTAACTCCGTCCATATCTGTGCTCGTTAATTGATAGTGTCCGTTCGGAAGATACACTTCGTCCCCAAGCGCCGCTGCAGCCAGTGCAGCCCGGATAGCTTGAGCGTCATCTATTCCGTCGTCGGCAGGATCGGCGCCAAAGTCCAGGACATTATACGTAGAGCCGGTCACTGTCTGAGCCTCATGCGGCACATGCGGTGTGCTATCCGCATAATAGAGACCTGCTTTTGTCGGAATTGGGGCATCCGGATCCGGTCCCGTTGGCGGAATCTCCACATCACTTAATATAAACCCGTCCACATGGGGAGGGTAAACCTGAATTTCTGTAATGCTTGTCCATTCGCTTGCTCCGCGCCCGACCACCCGTACATAACGGGCGGTGACGGTTTCAAAACCAAAGGCCTCAACCTGGATCGTCGTGCCGCTGCTATCGCCGCTGTATACGCGGGTCCAGTTGTTCTGGTCGTTCGAAACCTCGATATCAATGGTCTTGCTGCGATTGTCTCCCCGGTAGAAAGCGACTCCCAGATAAGAAACCAGCTGTTCCGACCCCAGATCCAGTTCGACCCATTGCCCGTCATCATACGCCGACCACCTTGTCTGAATATCACCGTCAATGGCATATTCCGGAATATTGGAATCGCTGCCGCTGGCCCGATAACCCGCGATCGTCAGCGGGGTTGCTGATTCTCCGCTAAGTGCCGGTGTGGATACGTTCACCTCATTGCTCGGCACAGTGGCAAGCTCAGTCGTCGTATGCGCTTTTATGGTAAAGGCATATTCGGTGCTTGGCTCCAGATTGAACACAAGCGCGCTATATAGACCGCCATTCGCATCATAAGTGGAAGAACTTACGGAAACCGCAGGGCTGTCGCCGTTATAGATCACATATTGGCTCACATCCGAGCTTGGCAACGGATTCCACTGCAGCTTGACAGTCGTGCTCGTCGTCTCCATGGCGTGAACAACGAATGGCGGTTCCGGCGCAACACTGTAATCGTCCAGAGCGCCGTTCTCGACATCCTCGAATACGATTCGGTTGGCAGACTCCGCATCGGCTTCGGCCTGCACGCGGCTCGAGCCCATCAAACCCGTGAACAGCATACTCAGGATTAATAATAACGCTGTAGATCTTTTTGTAAGACTAGTCATTATCCACCACATCCTTTCTTTCATGTCATTTCATTTGCTCTTCATTTGCAGTTTTTTGTAATCGCTTTCAATTAAACCTAACCCAAGCTTTCACATTCACCTCCCGAACATCCGAATGTAATCATTAATCATTCTGTCGCAATTCATGAAGTCTCTGCACCAATTGGGAGCGCTTAACAATAAGTATACAAGTCAGCCTGTCAGTGAAAAACAGCGTATTTTCGAGAAAAACTACGATATTCATAGCATCTGTTTTGTTTTGTGCTCAATGATCTGGCCGGCCTTAACTCAGCGGCCTTTTTCTATATTCGGTAGGCTTCGCTCCGCAATGCTGCCGAAACACGGCCATAAAGTGATTGGCGCTGGCATAGCCGCAAAGGTTGGCGATCTCGTATATTTTCAGATGCGTATGGGTCAGCAGCTCCCTAGCTTTACTCATCCGGCATGCAGTCACATAATCAGAATAATTTTGTCCGGTTTTCACTTTAAACAATGTGGATAAATATTGATGATTCAAATGCACCTGCTCCGCAATGAATGGAAGTGAAACATCCTGATCCAGACAAGAGACGACCAGTTCCTTCACTCTTCGAATCGTCTGATCTTCATGGGCCGCTTCGGCGTTAGGCGTCTCTACCGCCCGCTCGCGGTCCAGCCGCGCTTTCAAATTCAATAGAAAATGGGAAAGCTCAATCCGGTCCACCGGCTTCAGGATGTAATCCGACGCATTGTGACGCATCGCCGCCTTGGCATAAGTGAAATCTTCATGCCCGCTGATGATTAATACAGGAAGGTTGGGATACAACCCCCGGACATGCCGCAATAACTCGATTCCGTTCATCTGGGGCATACGGATATCCGTAATCAGCAAATCCACCGATTGCATTCTGAGAAGCTCCAGCGCAGCGAAACCGTGCTCCGCTTCCGCGGTTACCCTGTAACCGCCGATCACTTCCTCGATCATTATCTTTAACCCTTCTTGAATTTTCTTCTCGTCTTCTACCAGCATCACATTGTACATTCCAATTCCCCCTATCGTAATGGCAGCCGGATTCTCCATTGTGTTCCGGAAGCCTCATCGCTCTCCACGCTTAAGCCGTATTCCACGCCATAAAGCAGTTGAATGCGCTGGTGAATATTTTTGATGGCATACCCTTTCAGAGTATCGCCAAACTTTGGACGGCTGCCGTCCCGCTCCGGCTTGCACAACATCTGCTCTCGAACCTCCAATAAACGTTGCGGCGGCATCCCCACCCCATTATCCTGTACAGTCAGGAGCAAATCCTGATCCAGCACGGATGCCCTGATCGTTATCGTTAATCCGCTATTGCCCATTCCGTGCTCCAATGCATTCTCAACCAGCGGCTGAAGCAGCAGCTTTGGTACAAGACAAGATTCGAACGACGGATCCACATACATTTCCGAACTCAGCTTCTCGCCATGCCTGGATAACTGAATTTGCAAATAAGCGTTAACGAACCGCAGCTCCTCCTTCAATTGCACCGGTCGTTCCTGCTTGTCAACCGTGTATCTCAGCATTTTCCCCAAACTGGCAACAATGTCGCTGATTTCGAGATTTCTCTCCTTCAGCGCCTGCATACTTACCAATTCCAACGTGTTGTACAGAAAATGCGGATTAATCTGGCTTTGCAGAGCCGACAGCTCGGCTTCGCGTTCTCGCAGTTTCGTTTCATATACCTCTTTGACCAGTCGCTCCACTTCCGTCACCATCAGATTGAAACCCAGGGCCAATTGCCCGATTTCATCGCGATTCATCAAGTTCAAATCTGCCCGTTCGCTGAAAGCCCCGTCCTTTACCCGCCGCATGCGCGACTGAAGATAACGGATCGGCCTGACCAGCCGCTCTGACGTGAAAATCGCAAGCAAATAGGCAATGATAAGCGATATGACTGAAATGAGGATCGTAAATCCGACGATTTCCTTGCCGCCCCGTTGCAAATCGGCCATCGGGATAAGTCCGTGAATATTCACTTTCGTTGATTTGGAGTGCATGGTTGTGTACAGATAAGTCTGGCTGTTCCAATCTATCGTTCCGTCCCCGGGACCAATATCCGGGAAATTAACCGGTTCATCCGGAAATAGCAGCTCGCCGTTATCCTTTGTCAAGTAAAACTGGCTGTTGTCGCTGAGCCATACTTCTGACAATAACGCTTCGAGCTCTTTCATGTTAAAATCAATTTTGACGACCCCAATGCTCTGGCCCGTTGCAGGGTGATTCAATGCTCTGGCAGCGGAAATAACCCGTTCCGATCTTTTGTAATAAGTCGTCTCGTGAGGTTCGATAATGACAAGCCTACCTTCCGCATCCAGCACCTCCTGCATCCAGCTATTCCCTTTCTCGTTCCAATAACGCTGCGTCAGTTTTTCTTGGACGCTGTACATAATACCGTCGCGGGTGAAAAAGATCATTCGTTCAATTCCGGGCTGATCCAATGTGAGCGAAGCCGCTACTCTTGCCATTTTGGTAATTTCCGCCGACGGAATAAGCTTCTCCTCGCCTGGTTCTTCATCACTGTGCTTCTCCAAAATCCGCAGCACGTCTTCGTTATACAAGGGAGCCACCGTTATTCTATCCGCGTCTTTTATCGTATTTTCCAAATTAATTTTCACTTGATTCATAATTTGCATGGAGTACGCCCTGGAGTTTTTTTCGGTTTCCTCCGCAAATTTATTGTAAGTGCTGATTCCGCTTATCAGGAATGGAATGGTGATAAGCAGAACGAACATGGTAATAAATTTGGCTCGTATCGAAATATACCGCTTCATTTCACCGATTCCTCCTGACAGATTCTAAATGCAAACATGTACTATCACATGGTAAAAAAGGCCGCTCATCCGGTAGAATGTTTGTTTTCCAACAAACTTCCGATACGAGGCGACCTTATGAAAAAGTCTACCATGTCCCAATTATTACTTCAATTGAATTTGGTCGTTATCTCGCTGGCGGATGCGCGCTATACAGTCTGCCCACTGCGCAGCAGCGCGCCGTTATGAATTAACCGCTCCTGCAGCTGTCCAATGTCGATTTTTCCCGGTGATATACCCTGCTCCCATGCCATTGCTGCCGCCGTACCCGCAGCCTGTCCCGTCGCCATGCAGCTAGGTGTCAGACGCGTCGTTGCCAGCGCCTCATGCGTCGTCGAGATGCAGCGGCCTGCCACGAGCAGATTGTCAATCCGCTTCGGCAGCAAACAGCGGTAAGGAATATCGTATGCCCCGTCTCCCTGGACCCATGCAGCCTGTACGCCCTTGCCGGACGGATCGTGAATGTCGATGGGATAGCCGCTTCGTGCAATGCAATCGTCGAACGCGCGTCCATCTACAACATCCTGTACCTGGAGTGAATAGCAGCCGTCTATTCTGCGGCTCTCGCGTATGCCGATTTGCGCTCCGACCGAAGAGATGGAAGCGTTCTCGAAGCCTGGCAAGCAGCGGGTCATGAAATCCGCGACCATGCGCACCTGCTTCCTGCCCTGCACCTCTCCTTCCGTCAAATCCTCCAGTTCAGTTCCGTCCAGCCCTTGAACACGAGTCGTATTGACAAGCACTTCGTCCGGTCCCGGACCTGTGAAGAAAAGGACCTGGTCTCTGTTAATGGGCAGGTCAGCCTCCTTCCAATGCTTGAAGTAACCCAATACGCCGGACAATGGCAGTTCCTCCAGCTCATCGAAAGGCGTCTTCTTGTAAAATTCGTCCGGATGCTCGATCATATACCGTTTAACTCTCGCCAGGTCAACGCCTCTCATTCGGAACTTCATCGTCATCGGCTGCGTTAAATTGTCGCTGTCGCGTCCTTGCAAGCACGGCGCGCCTGAGAGATAGGCCAGATCGGCGTCCCCTGTCGCATCGATGAACTGTTTCGCCGAAATTTCGTACTTCCCGGACTTGGTAGCCAATCGTACCGTTTCAATGAGTCCTTCCCTGGTCTGCACTTCGTCCATGAAGCTGTGCAGCAGCACCTTCACGCCCGCCTCGCGCAGCATATCGATAATTAACACCTTATACACTTCAGGATCATAAGGGGTGATCGTCTTTACAAAGCCTACCGTATCGCGAACGTGACCGGGCGAAGCTCCCTCGGCCATCAAGCGGTCTACAATTTCCTGCGCCGTTCCGGCAATGACCTGCTTGCCATCCATCGTGTGAAAGGTCATCCATGGATAGACCAGAGCTGCAGTCGACATGCCGCCAAGAAAACCGTATCTTTCAATCAGCAGCGTTCGCGCCCCGCTTCTTCCAGCTGCCAGCGCCGCATTGATCCCCGCCGGCCCTCCGCCGCATACCACAATATCCGTCTCTATTTTTCTCATGCTTAACCCCTCCTCTGAAAGTACTTTCATTATAGGAGCCGGGGGACTTCTAAAGTAGTTTAACTTTAGTTTAAAATAGAGCTGTCAAGCGTTAGCGTGGACGATAGCTTTACGTTCGCATCCCCTAACCAAACAGAGAAAAGAGGAAGGCGGTTTTGAATTTGGGAACTCGTAAATCGATTACTCTGCACGATCTTTCCAAAGAACTTGGTCTTTCGATTCAGACCCTATCCAAGGCGCTGAGCGGACGAGCCGGCATGTCCGAGGAAACGCGGAGCCGCATTATTCGAACTGCCTTCGTACGCGGCTATTTGACTGTATCGCAGGCACGTGAGATGGTCAGCCGCGGCATCGCGCCCTACCCTACCTTCCAGTTTCGATTTGTATTGATACAATCCCGGCAATCTATGAATTACAACGTATTGTTGACAGAGGGGTTAAGAGAGAGGCTCGATCAATTGGAGCATCGACTGGAAAGCTATGTGCTGGATGAGGATGTGCCGGATCACGCATTCACGGACTGGATGGAGCAGCGTAATTTGCCGACGGCGGACGGTCTGTTCATCGCGCCCCGGCTGCTCTCGGACTCCACGGAGCGCAAGCTGTTCGAGCTGCCTTTACCCAAGGTGCTGATTAATTATCCGAGACCGCTTTCCCGAATCGACAGCGTAATCTGGGATGTGTTCGAAGCCGTCTGTATGGCCGTGGACCGGCTCGCGCAGCTTGGCCATACCCGTATTATGTACGTAGGGGATATTCACAGCCAGCGGGGGTATACAAGAAGATGGCAGGCGTTTGAGGAAATGATGGGTGAGCTTCAGTTGGATCATGACGCAGAACTGCAAATAACGGACGTTTGGGACGAGTGCATACTGATCGACAAGCTGCGCAGCAGCCAACCAACAGCAATCATTGCCGGCATCGATGAAGATATCGTAAGGCTGTACGACAGCCTTACCTCCCTCGGCTATCGCATCCCGGAGGACATCTCCCTAGTCGGCTTGGCCAACGGACCGGTGGCGGCGCTACCGCATTTAAGCCGCCCCCAGCTTCTGATCAGGGAGACCGGATATAAAGCGGCTGACAAAATGCTGTGGCGCCTCGCCAACCAGGGCGAGCCTTGCGAGCATATCCGTATTGCCGGCCCTTTCCATAACGGGCAAACCATCCGGCGCTTCAGCTGAGAAGCGCCGTTATCGTTTGATGTTCGGACGAGCTGTCCTCTCACTACAAAAAAAGCCAGCAAAGCTATACCGGTTGTTCGATTCGCAGCTCAACGAGGTCCGCCTTTTCCGCAGTCGCGTTCTCAGGCTTCACCGAACAAATTCGGTTGCAAATTTGACATTAAATGATATAGATTGGTAAAGCTGGTTTGCACGCAGCCCATCGGTGCTGTTCTGCAAACATCCTGTTCTACTACGTACCACTCGACTCCGTTCTCCTCTCCCCAGCGAATAATCGGTTCGAATGCAATCGATCCTGTACCGATTTCCGCAAATGCCTGCTCACCGTCTGCGGTCATATCCTTCAAATGGATAATCGGCATCCTGTCCGCATAGGGCTTGAAGAATGATGCTAGCTCAAAACCGCCCTTCTGAAGCCAATATACATCCAGCTCTGCAAGGATTTCATTGTCTGCACCAGCCTCAAGCAAGAACGAAAGCGCATCCTGCCCCTCTATCACCGTTTCAAATTCAAAAGCATGATTGTGATAGCTGATTCGGAAGCCTTCACCCTTCAGATGCTTCGCAATACTGTTCAAATCTTTCTTCAGTTGTTTGTATCCACCTTCATTTCGCAGCTCAGCGGGAATACTCGGGCAAATAATATCCCGTGTGCCAAACAGCCTGGCGTCCGAGACCACTTTGTCCGTGTTCGCAACAATGTCATGGAAACCAACATGCATGCCTGCGGTTTTCAATCCAACTTCGTCCAAAACCGCTTTGAGTTCCTGCGGGTCATAGCCTTGAAAGCCCGCAAACTGTACGCCGCCATAGCCCATTTGACTTATTTTACGAAGAACTCCCGGGAAATCTGCAAGGCATTCCTCGCGAAGCGTATACAATTGAACCGCAATCTTATCCTTCAACAAACTACCATCTCCCTTCACTTCATTAATCCCCAGTATAGTGACAACTGATTTAGAAGTGAATATCCGATTCTCTGCTTGTTGACTTATTTTGCAACATTTATGATAGTAGAAATAGTTTACTCACTTGGAGGTGGCAGCAAATGATGGACGCATCGTGGATCGATTGCCTGTTGATCGGTTATTCTCATCATACTTCTCCATTCACCGGCTCCTTGCAAAAGGGCACAGCCGACAATCGCTTGCTCCTGCGCTTCCAGGTAAAAGGGACATGCCGTGTCGAGATTAATGATGAGACACATGTTGTGCAGCCCGGTGATCTGATCATCCGCAAGCCAGGGGAATATTACCGGTTAGTGGTTGAGTCCAATAAAGACGCTGACGTCTCTCAGCCAATTGAGAGCGCCGATTACTACTTATCCTGCAGCGGAGTATGGGCTCAGCAGTGGTGCAGCAGAAATGATTTTCCAAGCAAGGTTCATCTGGATACGGCGGAAGACTTCTTGGCATTGTGGAGAAAACTGATTTATGAGAAGCGGAATATTCATGGGGATAATGCGGAAATGATGGACGCTTTGATCAAAGTTTTATGTTTAACTATCGAGAGGCATGTAAGGAAGCGGATGGCGGCGGCCTCCAGACCGGAGCTCAACATCCCTTACAAAATGAAGCAGTATTTGGAGAAGCATGCTACCGATCCGCTAACGCTGACCCATATCGCCGAACGTTATGGCATCAGCGTATCGACAGCCTCCCACTTGTTCAAGCAAGCGTTCGGGCAATCTCCAATGCGTTATGTCATTGAGATCAGGCTGTCTATTGCCTCGGAGAGAATTCTATACAGCGACATGAAACTGGAAGATATCGCCGAAGCCTCCGGGTTTCGCAGCTATCCTTATTTCAGCCGCGCCTTCCGGAATCATTTTCACACCAGTCCCAGCAAATACCGCGTCCGGAACCAGCTTCGCAAGGTAGAGAATCCTTAATTGGAACGAAGCATCTATTCTATTACCGCTGCTCCCCGCTACAGCCTTAGGCGGTATTGATGCGGAGACACGCCCATAATCCGTTTGAACAGGCTAATAAAATAAGAGGTGCTCGTAAACCCTACCTGCTCGCCGATCACTTCTACGGATTTGTTCGTCGTTTGAAGCAGACTGCAAGCCTGCTGCATTCTGCGGGCTGTCAAATAACCGGTAATGCTGCTACCCGTCTCTTGCCGAAACAGCCGGGACAAATAAGATTTTGACATATGGAGCCCGTCCGCAAGCAACTCCAGCTGAAAGGGCTCCCCGTAATGATTTTCAATCCATGCCATAACACGTTCCGATTGGCGAATCGGCTTCCTATATTCCTCCTGCTTGGGCCCCGGAATAACCTTTCGTTTAATTAACGACAACACCTTTAACAAATAAAGCGCGCTCTGCTCTTCTTTGCTGCTGGCGGAGGAAGCGAGCAGGCTATTCTGGAATGCGGAGCAAGCGGCATTCAACTCTTCATTGCAATCGATCATATCTATGCCCTGCAAAGCGATAAGCCCTTGAAGCATTCGTTTATAGACGTCATAAAGAGCCGGAAACGTTCTTAAGTAGCCCTTCATAAATTCAGGTTCGAAATGAAAGACGCTGCGTTCATACGGCCGGCTTTCATCCACTTCCACATAAACATTATGCAGTTGATAGGGTTGGAAATAAAACAGCATGCCTGGCTTAAGCTCGTACGTCTTCTGATTGACGGTAACCGAGCCGTGTCCCTGATGCACAGCCAGCACCTCGAAACCCCTATGCCAATGGTAATACCCCTCGAAATCTTGCTGCGACCAGTTGCGGTATGACCAAAGAAAAGACAGTCCCCCGTAGTCCATTTCCTGAAACAGCGTCCCCTTCACTGACAGCACCCCTTCATTTCAACAAGTCAACAGAACAACATTTTTAACCATTGTAGCGTAACTTTGTCCATTTGTCAGAGACTATAATGATAGCAAGCAGCTTAACCACAATCATGGGTCAACGAGGAGGCTTACTACAAAATGAATCAGGCATACAAAGAAAAAATATTAGTGCAATTAACCGAAAAGGTAGAGCGCATGATAAACCAAATTGGAGATAAAACGCCACATGTGGCAAGAGCCAACGGCATCTATGACAGCACAGACGATAACTGGTGGACGTCCGGCTTCTGGCCCGGCATGCTCTGGGTTATGCATGATGCAACAGGGAAAGAGTCATTCCGGGCAGCTGCTTGGGAATGGGACGCCAAGCTGGAGCGCTGCTTCTGCGAGCATCCCGTTCAATTGCATCACGATGTCGGCTTTCAGTTTCTGCCGACTGCTGTCATCAAATACGAATTAACGGGCGATCAGGAAGGTCTGCGAATCGGTTTGGAGGCGGCAAACTTCCTCGCGGGCCGCTTCAACGTGAATGGCGAGTTTATTCGTGCGTGGAACGGGCAAGAGGCTCTCGGCTGGGCCATTGTTGATTGCATGATGAATATCCCCCTATTGTTCTGGGCAAGCCGCACGACCGGCGACCCGCGTTACAAGCATATCGCGATACGTCACGCGGACACCTTCCTCCGTTGCGCCATTCGCGAGGACGGCTCGGTATGTCATATTTTATCTTTTGATCCGGAGACGGGCGCGTTTATAGAACCGCTGGGCGGTCAAGGCTTTTCCGGCTCTTCGGCGTGGAGCCGAGGCAATGCCTGGGCGCTTTATGGCCTCGCGATTGCTTACCGATGCACCGGGCTTGAGCGTTATTTGGACGCGGCGAAGCGGGTAGCGCATTACTTTGTCGCCGCGCTGCCGGAAGACTATGTGCCGTATTGGGATTTCCGCGTAGAAAACATAGAAAACGAGCCGCGCGATACTTCCGCTGCCGCCATCGCAGCATCCGGTCTGCTCGAACTTGCTGAGCTGGTTCCATCCGCGGAACGCCGGATCTATAACGCGGCTGCCGAGAGAATCCTGTATTCACTAAGCGTGAATTATGCGACCTGGGACAATCCGGACCATGAAGCGATTCTTCTCCAAGGCACCGGACATAAGCCTGAAAACGCCAACATCAACGTATCGCTTATTTACGGAGACTATTACTTCGTAGAGGCATTCGCCAAGCTTAACGGCTGGAGCCATCGAATCTTTTAGCCTGCCTCATGCCGTTTATTTTAGAGTCATTTTTTGATCTTTGCCCACTATGGAATACGAATCATAAGAAATTATAGCCTCCATCACAACTCTTACTGAGGTTTTGGAGGCTTTCTCATTCCATATTTGGGCTTGGTAGATTTCATCTTTGAGCTTGTTAAGCACCGATAACCTCAAGTACAGCGGAGTGTTAAAAGAAGAATAATCTTATAACGCAGCGCTTCTCGTTTTCCTGGCGGACAATGTATTGGCGAACATGCGTAAGAATGCCGTAGCCGCGACGCATTCAAGCAAGGTCAGAAGCAGCAGCGTAAGATCCTGTCCTGTGTTCATACGCTCGATCCTCCATCCGAGAAGCCACAAGTTAGCAACCATGAATAAGATGTGCCCGAAAAACGTGACCATGCTGAACAAGCTGATGACTTTGTTATATTTATGGACGGCCTCGCTTCGGATACGAAGAATGCCGTAAAAAATCAAAAGCGTATTCGGAAGCACGCTGAAGGTAAGCTTGTATTCCGTCGTCCATTCGCTAAACAGCAGCAAAAGCAGCGTCTCTGCAAAGGTTAGAATGACCGAAAAGATTAAAATTGGTTTCACCTTGATTTGCATAAGTTTATCCTCGAACTTCGCAAGCAGAACGCCTGCGGTAACAAAGGTGAAGCCGAAGCCGATATACCGGGTCGCAAATAAATTCAAATAGTCGAGATACGCGGGGTCGATCGGAGGAAAGCTGTTTGCCGTGACGCCTAACACCGTTTTTAAGCTGCCGGATACGAATTGAATGCCCATAAAGCCCGTCAACGCCAAAATAACGGCAAGCCGAACGTATTGCTTTTGGAATAGCCAATAGGCAGTGATCAAACCGAAAACAAGCGGAGGAATGAACCAAAATTGAATAAATGGACCATTCAGGACAATAGCCATAAACAATATCTTAGCTTGCAAAACGAGATTGCCGGCTGACAGGCCCTCGCTGATCAGCTTCGGCACGATGCTTTGCGCAATGAAAATAACGCAAAAAAAACAATAGATGATTGCGATGCGCTTGAAATATTTTTGCATATACAACCGAGGGTCAGCCGCATGGCTCCAGCTTTTATAAGCTAGAAAACCCGATACGACGTAAAAGCAAGGCACGACCACTCTGGTCGCCAAGGAAGTAAATTGAATGACCGCTTGCCCCGGCATAAGCGCCATGTATTTGATGAGCATGAGGTGGGCAACGAGAACAAGCAAAGAGCCCGCCAGCTTAAAAATAGTAATACCCGGATAGTATTTACGCATTTTTCCTCAGCTCTCCCGTCCCATTCAGCACGAGCGACTTAATTTCCGCAATGGATATTTTGCCTGTAGGCGATAGCGGGAACATGGGCAGGAATACGATGTATCGAGGCAGCTTAAAGGCCGACAAATAAGGCGCCAAATCATTTTTCAGCTTCTCCGGGGTTAGGCTTGCCCCTTGCTTGGCGACGATGCAGGCACAAACCTGCTCTCCATAAAGCTCATCCGGCACGCCAATGACGAGAGCCTCCTCCACATCCTTATGCCGCAGCAGCACATTTTCAATTTCCACAGGGGAAATCTTCTCGCCTCCGCGGCTAATCATTCTGTGCAGCCGTCCCGTAATCGTTAAATGGCTTCGGTCGTCCAGAAAACCCAGGTCACCGGATTTGTACCAGCCGTCAGCCGTGACCGACTTTTTGTCATAGACATCATTGGTATAGCGCATTACCCTGTGGCTCCGAATCGCGATCTCGCCATGCTCATGAGGAGGCAGTTCCTCTCCCGTCTCGGGATTCAATATGCGCACCTCTACAACCTTATCGACCTTTCCCCCAATGCTGTAGGTGCCTTTCTCAAATTCCTTGTAATGAATTAACCCGCTAAAAAGATTCTTATGGCTAAGCAGCCTGTACAGCAATAGCAGCGGCAAGCTGTTCTTGCGATTAATAAAGCAGGTTCCGTTCGCGACAGAGCCGGCTTCCGAAGAGCCGTAGCTTACCATAAAAAAATACAGATTCAAATTTTTCATGATTTTTTGCAAAATCGTATTGTTCACCGCGGCAGAGGTAAATGCGATGCCGAGCAATGATTTTAAATTATATTCGTTTCTTTTTGGGGACAGCATCATTTGCTGAATCATGTAAGGGGTGCCTATAAGCACCCTGCACTTTTCTTTTTCTACGGCTGATAGCGCGTTTAGGGGGTTGAAGTGGCCAAGCATGACAATCCGGATATTACAGGCCTTCAAGCCGGTAAAAAGAGTGGCAAATCCGCCAAGGTGGTACAAAGGCAGCAAATTCATCACCGAAAAAAACCGCGTGATTTTATCGCTCAGCATCATAAGCAATGAGCTGCTCTTCCCCGGCTTATCAACCAAATTAGACGATAGCAAGAACGAAGCCGTGGAGCGCATAACGCCCTTCGGAAGGCCCAGCGTGCCGGAGGTATAAAGGAGAATGAGCGGGTCTTGGGGGACTAACGACTCGCACGCGGCTGAAAAAACCTTCTCCTCCACAGCTGACCCAAGCATAACCAAATCCGAATAGGATTGAAAAGGCTCAACGCCTTCATTCTTTTCATCCAGCACAAAAATATGCTCCGGCAGCCAATCGCCTCCTGCACCTTCCTTGCTGCAATCCAGAATGATTTCCTGCATGATCGCCGGAAAATGGTTATGCTGCGCCTCGCTCCCCATAATCAGGGCGACCGGCCGGGCGTCCTTCAAATAATGCTGGAGCTCCAGCTTCTTTGAATAGGTATTAATCGGGACGATGACCGCACCGACGCAGGCTGCCGCAAACATCGAAATCACCATTTCCGCTCTGCCCGGCATAAGGATGGCAATCGCATCGCCTTTCTTAACGCCGAGCTGCAGGAGACCTTTGGCCAGCAGCCGCGACTGTTCCCAAACCATCCGCCACGTATAGTGCTGATCAAGAGACGGAAAGCTGTAGGCAACGTCATGCGTGCTTTCCGCTGCTCTTTTTTGAAGCAAATAAGGAATCGTATTCCTATTCCATGCGCCCGTATTCTTATTCTTCATCTACCTTAACCCCCGCATTTGTAAAATAAACGGTACAAGCCATTAACAAAGTTAAGCATCCTTCATAAAGAACGATAGGGAGTAAAAAAATACAATCGCCGCAGCCCCATAGCGTCAATATGTATAATATATCACCTTAACAGTTCTTAATAAAGAACAATTATTCAAAAAAAATACGCCGCAGCGGCTTGTGAGAAGCGCTTGCGGCGTATATTGTATTATTTGCCCGAAACCGTTGCCGTTACGGGTTTAACTCCAGCCTTTTCTTTCTCTGGCTTTGTACTCGGCCGCTCTCCGCGCTTTGTCTTTCCTATGAATAGGCTTAGCGGAAGCGCAGCGACTGCTACCAATGTAGCAACGACGTAGACATCATTCACGCTCATCGTAAATGACATGATTCCAATATGAAGCTCATTGGTATCTCCGGCTTTCATTAAATCGGTCGCATGCGAAACCGATCTCGAAGCGAGCATCGTCGTGAAGATCGCGATGGCAAACGAGCCGAATACATTCCGTGTCCAGTTCGTAATGGCTGAAGCATGCCCCGAGAGCTCGGCAGGAATCTGCTCCATGGCCGCATTGCTTGAAGGCATAACGACAAACGCGATCCCGATATTACGAACGATCATCCACCATATGACATAGGAATGGGAAACATCGACGCTTAACCAGCTTAATGCCAGCGTACCGATCGTGAGCAGAACGATTCCGCCGGACATGAGCCAGCGCGGCCCGATAATGCCGTAAAGCTTTCCGACAACGGGCATCAGCAGTGCCATCGCCAGTGAAGCCGGCAGCAAAATCATGCCCGTATCCATCGCCGATACATGCTGGATTCTTTGAAGGAATACCGGCGTCAGCAAAGTGCCTGAATATAAGCTGATTGTAATAATATTAGAGATGACCGCATTCAGGGTAAAACGTCTGTCCTTGAACACTCTTAGGTTAAGCAAAGGCGTCTCTGTCGTAAGCTCGCGCCATACGAATAGAAGCAGCGCAATCACGCCGACGGCGAACAAAGAAACGATCTTCCAAGATCCCCAGCCCCAGTTATGGCCTTGGCCAAGCGCAAGAAGCAAGGATGAGCTGCTTATGATTACCGTCAAGAAGCCAAGCCCATCGAAACTTTTTGGAATATTCATCCGATAATAAGGAATGTAGGCATACACGAAGCCTATGGCAATCAACCCGATGGGAATGTTCATAAGGAACAGCCACTGCCAATTCATGTTTTCCAAAATCCAGCCGCTGATGGTAGGTCCGAAAGCAGGTGCCAGCATCGCGGACAAACCCCAGAAGGCAACGGCCATCGCTTGGCGTTCTCTTGGAATGATTTGATAAATAATCGACATCGTAGCCGGAATGATCAGTCCGCTGAATGCGCCTTGCAGCACACGAAAAAAAATGAGCGAGCCTTCGCTCCATGCCGTCGCGCACAGTATAGATGCCAGCGTAAAGCCGATTAATGAAAACAGATAAAGGCGTCTGAAGCTGAACCTCTCGCCTAAGTAACCGGCTATAGGTGCCGTTGTCCCCATCGCCAGCATAAACCCGGTTAAGGTCCACTGCACAGAGCCCAGCGTCGTATTAAAATGATCCGTTAAAATTTCGAGCGCCAGGTTAATCGTAGCCGACGCCAATACGCATAAAAATGATCCGATAAAAATTGCAACCATTATAGGCCAGAAACGCACCTTTTGAGATTCTGCTTGATCCATTTGATTATCCCACACCCTTTGAAATTACTTTACAGCTTAACTATTATATTTTAGTTCTAAACTAATTTCAATGAAATGTTAGGTCTTTTTCCCGCGCCTCCAAATGAAAGCGCCGCTACTCTTCTCCGCTGCTCAAGGTTATAATAAAAACGGGAATATGAAAATTAAGGAAGTGAATGATAGTATGGCATTTCATTCTCAAGAAAATACATCTCAAGCAGCAGGCAAGAGCATGCAGAAGCAAAACATGCCATCTCAAGAGCAGCATACTACTGCTTTAAGAGAGCAATCGGCAGCGGGCGTATCCTCTGCAAACCTCTTACACTTACAAAAAAACATGGGAAACCGCGCCGTTACGCAGCTTATGTCGGCGCAGGGCGTTGTCCAAAGAAAAATTTCAATTGAAAATAATGCAGGAAGCGATGATATTTTGGAATACTGCAAGTCCAAAATGCTTTATTACGTCTCTCCCTCCGAGATCATGGACGAAGTCATGAAAGAGAAGCCGCCGCATATCAAGGAGCAGTTGGAGCAGGAGCTGCTGCTCGGCTTCAGCTTCTCTAAGCTGAACAGCTTCTTGGAGGATTGGCACAAGGACGGCAAATCGTTTACATACAGCAATGACGGCAAGGGCTTCAATAAGCTGGCCAAGGACGCCGTTAAATATCATTTGAACAAACATTACAATTGGCGCAGTATCGGTACGGCCGAGTATATGACAGGCGATGCTACTGGACTCGCGATGGTTCCTTTAGTCGATCCCAGCCTCACGGTCAAGGTGCTTACGGGCGATCAGAGGAAAGCCCCCTCGCACCCGGAAACAGCCGAGAACTTCCTAAAGGATCCTCCTCCCCAAACGGAGAAAACCAAGAGGATTCAAGGTCCCTCGTTTTTGAAAAACCGCGAGCAGCTCCCGGAATACTTTGATGCAGCGCAAAAAGCAGGGGGCATCGCATTCAGCCAAACCGACGATAACCGCGCTTACCAGGGCACGTCCGACCGGTATTCTACCGTCTACAACGAGCATACGCCCGGCGCCGTAAAACCTTGGAACAAAGAAACCTACGAGGCTACGCGAGTGATTGGCGAAGCTCTGCATGATCCCGAGAAAACAAAAGTGCTGCGGGAGCAAATTCAGCTTGGAAGCTCCGAAGGAGACCAAGCGCTTAAGCTGAAAATCGAGGAATACAAAAAAGTAATGCTGGACCCCGTACTAAAGGGCAAACAATGCCTCATTCTATGGGGACGCAACAGCGGGCAGAAAGGCGGCGCGCATAAGGAACTCGACTCGCATCAGCTTATGGTTTTTCAGTTAGCCGCTAAGCTGAGGGCTTCCTTTCCGGCCCGCCAGCTCGTCTTTGTCGGTGACGAGGTCGTAACCAAAGAAGAGCTGGGCGCCCGGAACGAAGTCGTGCATCTCGGGGAATTCTGGAAGCCGCAAAACTCCGGCGAGGAATATGCCCCTTCTCTCCGCGACCGCAATGCGCAGCGCTATTTATTTCAGCTGCTGCATCAAGAAAACGACGCGGTATCCATCGGCATGCGGAGCGGAAGCTTGGAAGGGATGGCGCTGCTTGGCCTGAATGTCATCTTTATTGATGACAAAGACAATAATGCCGCGGGACGAATGGAGTTTTGGGCCGGAGACGCTGCAGATGAACGGGCAGCCGCTCTTTCCGGGCACGAGGATAATTTCGAAGAGCAGGCTGCTTGGGAGAAGTCGAAGGAAGGCCCTTTGCCGAACTACAAACGCATCTCTACCGTACAAAAGATGGGCGACGAGATCGATAAACGATATGCAGTTTTACAAAGGGGTTTAACGTTTTATCGAAAGCTGTTATCGGAAAGAGACCATACCGATTTACCGGTTTGCACATCTGAAGGCACGGATTCCGGCATAAAAATGACCGCTGACATTTTGAGCAAGAGAGAGTATGCCGATACGTTTTTCGCGAATAAAATGACGGATAAGCCCGCTGTCATCTCCGCTTTTCTCAAAGATTACGATAGCCTGATAAACACGATATCCAGCGTGAATTACAAAGGCAAAGCCGCTGTTACGAGAGCCAGCAGCTTTAAATTTAATGAGGCTAACATTCGAAAAATGATGGCAAACATTGCCCAATTGGATGAGAGCCCGGAAAAAACGCATGCTCTAAGCCACTTAAACACGATTTTGGATAAAAAGGATGTTACGCTGGCGAGTTTGGCTGGCGAATGGGGCGACTCTAAGGGTGCGGAAACCCTTCTGAAGAGCATTGCGGCGGATGCGCCTTCCTCTAAGCAATTGCAAGCCTTCAACGCCTCGTTCGATAAGGTTAAAAGCGGCTTTGACGGAAAAAAAGAAGACGCTGCCGCAGGAAAAATAAAATTTAAAATAGCGGATATCAACTCGCTGCTGGCTGCACCGGAGCTGCTGCTCAATCACAATGCACTGCAGACGAATGAAAAGGATCAGGTATCATTCCTCGTTAAATACTTAAGTCCAGACAAAAAAGAAACAAGCCTCGCGAAGTGAATTCCGAGGCTTGTTTCTTTGTCATTATTTCTTCGCAGCGCTTGTTATTTGTTTTCCCCACACCGCGGTTCCTTGTTCGTTCAAACCCGTGAAAACAAGCGTGGCTTTATTAAGCTCCCAATCCCATGCAGGCAGCAGGAGTGCCGTTTCCTTAGCGATAACGGCTCCATCGGCGTCATGCCAGTACAAGGTTATCGTATGGTCGCCGTCAAATTCCCAATAATCCTTTTCCTCGCCGCTTCCGATCTTGCCGTTCTTCAGCAGCGTTAACGGCTCCGAATCGACCTGGCCGTCGATCAGCTTCTCGTGTACGATTTCTTCCCATTCGCCTGCGATGCTTCCCTTCGGTATCTTCTGCAGCGTTTCGCCATCGTATCTTTCAGGAGAAACGACCGGCCAGCCATCCTGCGTCCATAACATTTTCCTTACATGAAGATACATCCAGTTCGGATCCTGCTCCGGTCTTGCGTGATGAACCAAATAATAGTCGTTGCCATCCTGCAGCACGGAATTATGGCCTGGAGACATCCAGCCCTCTCCTTCGGAAAAACGATACCCGCCGATCAGCTTGTTGCCGATCTCAAACGGTGCCTCGTACTGGTTATCCAGCATATCGCGGCCGTTTGCGTCCAGGTAAGGACCGGTAATGGCATCCGACCGCCCAACGCGTACATTGTAATCCGAAGATAAGGAGTCATAGGAAACGAATAAGTAGTATTTCTTTTGCTCCGGATTATAGACCACGTAAGGGCCTTCAACTGCGCCTTGTTCCATGGCTTGACTGCGCTTGGCAATTTTCGTGCCGTAGCCTGATTCCGCGAGCTTACCTGTCTTCTCATCCAGCGGCGATACGTAAATACCGCCAAAGAAGGAACCAAACACGAACCAAGGCTTGCCGTCCGCATCCGTCACAATATTCGGATCGATCGCATTAGGCTCGTCTGCGCCGGAGGTTTTGACAACCTCGCCCTGATCCGTCCAGGGGCCTTCGGGAGAAGCGCTCGTCGCTACGCCGATATACGACGTATTCGAGCCGAACGTCGATGCCGAATAATACAAATAATACGTATCGCCGAGCTTCTCAATATCCGGAGCCCATAGATTCGTGGCGCCTGTCCATTCCTCCGCTTCCGCAGGAATGCCGTCAAACGCATAGCCTACCCATTCCCAGCTGATCAGGTCCTTCGACTTGCGAACCATAATGCCCGGCGTGCTGCTTCCTCCGACCTTAACGTCCGTGGAATAAACGTAATACGTGTCGCCGTCCTTCAAAATAGAGGGATCATGCACATTGCTGATATTCCAGTTTTTCTCGTTATGGAGATTGGCCGTATCGTACATCGGATAAGCGGGCGGCGCCGAAGGCTCCTGCACCGCCGTGCCCTTCGAGCAGCCGGCGAGGAGAACGGCAGTCAATAGGCTTACCGCTGCGAATTTCTGTATGCCAGCTTTAGTCGGTCTCATATGCGCATTAGCCCTCTCTGCTAGCCCTTTACGCCGGAAATAGCGACAGACTCGATGATTTGCTTTTGGAATACCAGGAAGATAATAAGCATTGGCAGCAATGCCACGAAGGATGCAGCCATAATTAACGGATAATCCGTTTGAATCGCATAGGTCGCATTAAAGTTTGCGATAACAAGCTGAAGCGTCTGCTTCTCCGGCGAGTTCAAGTAAATAATCGGAGCCAAATAATCGTTCCAGATTCCCATGAACCAAAGAATGACCTGCGCTGCGACCGCTGGGCGGATTAACGGAAAAACAATTTTCGTGAAGATGCCGAAATAGGAAGCACCATCAATTTTCGCCGCTTCAATAATAGCCCCAGGCACGCTGGTCAAATATTGGCGCAGGAAGAAGATCATCATAATATTCCCGAACAAGCCCGGTACGATCAGCGGCTTTAACGTGTCTACCCAGCCAAACTCAGAAAACATGATAAACTGAGGAATCATAATGGCCGGATACGGAATCATGAGGGATGATAGCAAAAGCATGAAAATTTTGTTTTTGTGATTAAAGCGAAGCTTCGCAAATGAGTAAGCAGCTAAGCTTGATGTGAACGTTCCGATAATCGTCACGCACAGCGTAATCAGCAAGCTGTTCTGGATACCGCTGAGCAAAGGACCTTTTTCCCAAATCTCCACGTATTTAATGAAGTCGAATTTCTCGGGTATCCAAACGGGCGGCAAAGCGAATACTTCCGCCTTTGTTTTAAACGATGTGGAAACCGTCCAGGCAAGCGGAGCAATCATGAATACTGCGCCGATACTAATTAGGATAAAGATCAATACATCTGATAGTTTAAATTTTTTGGCCGATAGCATAGTCAGGCTCACTCCTTCCCTCTGTTGTCGTTATTCCAGGTCCTTCGACGACTTTTCATTCATCTTGAATTGAACGAGCGTGATCACGAAGATGAATAGACCAAGCAGCATCGCCATTGCGGAGGCATAACCCATTTGCAGGTTGCCGAACGCTTTTTGCCAAACATAGAATACGACAGAGGCAGAGCTGTACTCCGGACCGCCCGTGGATGTCATAATGTTGATTTCCGTGAAAATTTGCGCGCCGCCGATCACCTTTGTTACGACAATGAAGAAAGTAACCGGTTTAACCATTGGGAACGTGATATGCCTGAAAATTTGAAAAGCATTTGCCCCGTCAAGCTGCGCGGCTTCATAATAGTCTTTCGGCACGCTTTGCAGCGCCGCCAAATAAAGAAGCATCGAGTAACCAAGGTTTTTCCATACCATCATTATAATGAGTGCCGGTTTCACCGTATATTTATCAGTTAACCAGTTGGGGCCCTCGATACCGAATAGAGCAAGAAACTGGTTCACTAAACCATAGTCGCCGTTATAAGCCCATTGCCATAAAATCGAAATCGCCGCGAGCGAGGATATTACCGGAATGTAGTAAACGACGCGAAACGTTGTTGTACCAAGCATTTTTCGGTTCAAGCCTAGGGCAAGCAGCAGGGCTAATACTATCTCAATTGGGATACCGATCATCATGAAAAGCGTATTGAAGCTGGCTTTATGAAATTGTTCATCCATAAAAATTTCTTTGAAGTTGGCAAATCCGATAAAATCCATCCGGCCTAAGCCGTCCCAATCGGTAAAGGAACCATAAAGCGAGTATAAAAGCGGATACAACGTAAACAAGAGAAATCCAAGAACGGGAGCAAGCACAAATAAATACCCGTAGTAGCTTTCTTTGCGATAGAGATTCGACTTGGTTTTCATCTTCCACCCCTGATTCACCCGGCATAAGAGCGATGCTAGCTCTGCGAGAGGGCTAGCATCACTGCTTGCG
Organism: Paenibacillus sp. LPE1-1-1.1; assembly: GCF_040676435.1. Taxonomy (NCBI): domain Bacteria; kingdom Bacillati; phylum Bacillota; class Bacilli; order Caryophanales; family Paenibacillaceae; genus Paenibacillus; species Paenibacillus sp. LPE1-1-1.1. The sequence goes on along the minus strand of NZ_JBEGHY010000004.1, from coordinate 6,672 downwards.
GGTTAAAAATGATTAACTCAATTATTTCTTTGATTTCGCTTCTTGTTCGATCGCTTTATCCAGCAAGCTTTGCATTTTTGGCTGTTGCGATTTCACGTAATCGGCAGCTGTAACTTTACCGTCAAGCACCGGTTGAACGTCTGTGAAGAACAATTGGTACCATTCTGCATTGTAAGTCAATGTGTTAGGCATTGGTTTACCGTAATCTTGAACGATATCAAGGAATTCTTTCTTGTTCGCTGGTTTCGTTTCGGAATTAGCAGCCCAAGTTTCAGCCATGTCGATCAGGTTAGGAATTTGAACCTTGGCATCAACCAGCTGCTGTTGGCCTTCTGGCGAAGCAGTCAAGTAAGTCACCAGCTTAGCTGCAAGCTCAGGGCTCTTCGAAGTGTTAGATACGCCGATTCCGAGCGATCCAACGAAAGTTGCCGATTTGCCGGTAGAACCAGCCGGGTAAGGAATCAGGTCATAATCGAAAGGCAGTGTTTCGTAAGTTGCCAGATCCCAAGGGCCTACAGGGAAAAATGCAAGCTCGCCTTTCATCCAACGCTGGTAAGTATCAAGTGTTGCCGCATCTTCAATAGAAGGCGTAATTTTGTAAACATTTTGCATGTCGGCGAAGTATTGCAAGGCTTCAGCAAACTTAGGATCGTCGATGGTTACTTTGGTATTCGTTTCATCAAGCCAGTCAGCACCGTTGCTCCATACGAAAGCTTGCAATGCCCAGTTTACGTTAAAGCCTGTACCGTATTGGTCGATTTTGCCGTCACCGTTATTGTCTTTCGTCAGCTGTTGGTTAACTTTAATGAATTCATCCCATGTGTAAGGTTTGTCTTTATCCGGCAGCGGAATGCCAGCAGCCTCAAACATTGCTTTGTTGTAACCAAGTGCGAAAGGACCTACGTCTTTCGGCAAGCCGTAAATACTGCCTTGGCCTACGGTTTCACCGTCGTAACGGTAGCTGTCAACGCCGTATTTCCAGATGTTATCGAATTTTACATCAGACACGTATTCTGTGATATCTTTAAGTACGCCGCCGTTTGCATACGCTCTCAGATCGCCCGGGTCAAAATAAAATACGTCCGGAACGCTTTTGCCTGTAATAGCAGCTTTCAATTTTGTTGCGTATTGATCGCCTGTTGTTGTGATGATTTTAACTTTAACGCCAGGGTTGTCCGCTTCGAATTTCTTAACGGTTGCCTCATATGCCTTTTGCTCTTCAGGTCCGCCTCTAAACATAAAAGAAATTTGTTTGGATTCTGTTTTTTCGCCTGTGCTGCCTGTGTTACCAGAGTTGCCTGCGTTGTCTTTGCCACCGCATGCAGAGAGTACTACGACTAACGACATCATGACTGCGAACATTGAGAATAAACTTTTTTTCTTTGCCAACTTGAACCCCTCCTGAATGTACTGCCTTCACAAGATCCATTAATTATCAACAAATTCACCAAGTAAGCATATTTGTTAAATAATTAATACTTTTGTTAAACTTATAATAGTGCAAAGCGCTTACATTGTCAATACATGTCGAATGAATATTTGGAAACGCTATCTACACCTGGTTTTTCATAGATAAACAGCTGTATCAGCTCTTTTTTAATCAACCGATGGATTGTTAACTATGAAAACCAGATGTCATTAACATAAGAACAAACAACCGCTCCCCTATTCTATCCCTACCGCTGCGTCCGCAACTGGAATACCGAAATCCGGAGTACCGTCAGCATGCCAGCCAAATACCTGCGCACGGGTATGACGATTCGGATCATAAAGAGGATCTCCCTCAATTTCTTTGTAGTTGCGTGCATGATAGACAAGAATGTCTTGTTCCCCGTCAGGGCTTACCGTAAAGCTGTTGTGACCTGGCCCATATTGGCCATTTGCTTCATTGGTTTGGAACACGGGCTCCGCTGTTTTCGTCCAAGATGCCGGATCAAGCAAATCGCTCGTCGCCTCCGCTGTGAGCAGACCCATGCAGTAATTATGATCCGTGGCGCTTGCCGAGAAGCTTATGAAGATTTTCCCGTTCCGTTTCAGCACGGCAGCCCCTTCGTTGACTAGAAAACCTATTTTTTCCCAGTCATATTCAGGAGTTGCAATCATAACCTGCTTCCCGCTAATCGTCCAAGGGTTGCTCATTTGCGCAATATACAAATTGGAGTTGCCGGTTATAGCTGGGTCTTGCTGCGCCCATACCAGATACTGAATCCCCTCATGCTCGAATGACGTAGCATCCAGCGAGAACGACTCCCAGTTTGCTATAATTTGCCCTTTTTCCGTCCAATTACCCTCAAGCGGATTAGCGGATTCGTTTTCAAGGACGAACATCCGATGATCAAACAATCCATCAACGGTTTCGGTCGTTCTTGCCGCCGCAAAATAGATATACCATTTGCCTCCGACAAAATGGATTTCCGGCGCCCAAATGTTTGCGCTCATTGGACCTGTATCGTATTTTCTCCATACAACGACCGGCTCCGCCGAGCCGAGCTCCCCAATCGTCTTTGCTCTTCTAACTTCAAGACGGTCGTACTCAGGAACGGATGCCGTAAAATAATAATAGCCGTCGGTATGCTTGTAGACCCACGGATCTGCCCGCTGAGGAATAACCGGATTCGAGAACTGCTGTGCTGCCGCTGCTTGTTTGCTTATCATAAGATGAAGACCCCTTTATTATAAAATAAGTTGTTAGTATGCTTCCAAACTGCTAATCTTCTTGCCCCATACCGCTATTCCGTTTTCCGTAAGACCGGAGTACACCAGTGTTGCTCTTTCCAATTCCCAATCCCATGCAGGCTGGATTGATCCTCTGCAGGACATAAGCTTACGCGTTTCCCCGCCATGCCAAGGATAGGAAAGCCGAAGCTCGATTATTTCCTGGTTGGCGATGCGCCATGATTGCCCTTCGGCAGGTCCGCTTAGGCTTCCGTCTGCTAACAGTGAATTTGGGATAGCCTCAACGATCGAATCGGTATCCGGATCATGGATAATCCACTCCCAATTTCCTGGTATCTCCGATGGGGAAATGATACGCGGCGGCTCTCCCGCATACCGCTCCGGAGATACAAGCGGCCATCCTTCCTTCGTCCAGCTCATTTCCCGGACATGAAGATGGAAACAGCTCTTGTTCCTTTCTTCTCGGGCATGATGCACCATATAGTAAACGCCATTGTCCTCCAGAACGGAATTATGGCCTGGAGCCAGCCATCCTGCTCCGGTGCCGAAGCGATAGCCCCCCAACAATTTGACCCCGATTCGGGACGGCTCGGCATGCTGCGTATCCGTCATCGGTTGGCCCAGGTAATCCGTATAAGGGCCGGTGATCGACCGGGACCGCGCTACCCGCACATTGTAGTTGGAGAAGAGCGAATCATAAGAGACGAACAAATAGTAATAATCATGTTGAGGGTGATAAACGAGATAAGGCCCCTCAATTGCGCCGTCCCTTACGTTTCGGTCGCGGCGTGCTAAGAGCGTTCCCGTTCCGCCTGCCAGCGGTTTTCCTGTCTGCCGATCAAGCTCCAGGATATAAATGCCCCCGAAAAAAGAGCCATAGACCATCCACAAACGCCCTTCTTTATCAAAAAGCACATTAGGATCAATAGCGTTAACCTCAAGATCATCGCCTTCCGCCGTCTTCATGATCTCGCCTAAGTCTGTCCACGGGCCTTCCGGACTTCGCGCCGAAGCCGCACCAATAAAGGATTGGCGTGTTCCAAACCTTGAAGCGCAATAATAAAGCAAGTAGGTATCGTTAACCTTAATCACATCAGGCGCCCACAGCCCCTCGGCTCCGGTCCATTCCTTCGCTTGCTCCGGCACGCCGTCAAACGCATGGCCTATCCATTCCCAATCCACCAAATCCTTTGACCGTCTTACTTGTACGCCCGCGCGAAAAGGCGGTCTTTCCTCTTCCCGATACATCGCGTCCGTAGAAAACGAGTAGTAGTTCTCCCCGTCTTTGAATATGCCGGGATCATGCGTATTCAACGTTTTCCAAGTCGTCTCATCCTCAAAGGTTTTCGGATCAAACAGTCGCTGCTCTGGCGGTTTTCTCGGATGATTCATCTCAATTCCTCCACGAGTTGTTAAAAGCTTTTCTTAAAAGCATTCAATTGTTTATATATTTATTCATTAATTCATGTTAAAGTGAATTTTATCAACTGATGGTTGCTGTTGTCAATTGATAAATTTATTAACTACTTTATTAACATCAGAAGAACTGTGGGGGATTTATGTTAAACAAAGTCAATCTGCACCATCAAATCCATGCAAACAAGAAACGATTCGAGGGTAAGCTCTCGCTCCGAAGTAAACTAGTCATCACTTTTGCGATTATTCTATTGGGACCCGCATTGCTCATCAGCACTCTCTCCTACAAGACATCCAAAGACGAGGTTTCCAAGCAGGTGATAAACGGTGCGGAACAAAACGTACAGCTCTTAAACTCCGTTATTACGCAGTACACCACTGCTGAATCTGCCAATACCGATTATTTAGCTTCGCTTATTAATGAAACCGCATACACAGGTGCATCGCAAACGCTGCAAAGCAAAATATTAGATCCTTTCTACCGGACACACCCGATGATATCCAACTTGGAATTCGGCGGAAAATCAGGTTATTACCGCAACGTAAAAGGAACGCCATGGGCACAAGACGGGAACCATCTCACTTCGGATTGGTATTTATCCGCCATGGAAAGCTCAGGAACGATCGTATCGGCACCTTATGTTTCTGCTGTAACCGGGGAATTTGTCATCGGTATTTCGAAAGCGGTATCCGATGGGAGCGGAGTCATTCGATCGGAGGTAAAAATCGAGGAGCTGACCGCTCTGGCTGATGCGGTTCAAATCGGCGAATCTGGAAATGCTGTCATTTTGGACAATGACCATAAAGCGGTTTATCATCCCTCGCTTGCGGCTGGAGAGCTTGCTGAAGGCGATTGGGTAGATCAAATGTTCGCGGCAGACGATGGAAAATTCGAATATTCGCTCGACGGCAAATCCAAAATGATGACGTACACGACCAATACGCTCACAGGCTGGAGGATTAGCGGAACGCTGTACACGAGCGAGTTTACCGAGCAAGCGAAGCCGATCCTGAACCAAACGCTTCTGGTCGTCAGCATCTCATTAGTCGTAGCCGGAGCGCTTATCTATCTCATTTTGAGCGGCTTATTCAAATCGCTTCGGCTTATGGTAGGGACAGCAGAAACGATTAGCAGCGGCGACTTGTCAGCGCGTATTCCGTTGATGGGGAATGATGAGCTTGGCAAGCTGAGCAGGAGCTTCAACAGTATGGCTGCGAGCATTCATCACAGCATGGGCAATATTAACGCAACCGCCCTTGCCCTGGCCTCTTCCTCGCAGCAATTAAGCGCGAGCGCCGAGCAAGCCACTAAAGCGACCGAGCATATTGCTGATTCCGCCCAAAACATTCACGAAGGCGCAGCTACCCAAGAATCGCTATTAGCTGATAATCATGAACGGATCTCTATCATTACCGAACGCATGAATGAAATTGACGGCTGCGTCTCGCAGTTAAATGAGCTTACCAGCGATGCCGGATCGAAGTCGCTTGCCGGCAGCGAGCATGTACAAGCCGTTCTGAAACAAATGGGCATCATTCATGACTATACGGAGCAGCAATCCAAAATCATTGGCGAACTGCATCAGCAATCGCATCAAATCGATAAAATTATTAAAGTAATCCAGGAGATTGCGATGCAAACGAACTTGCTGGCGCTCAATGCCAGTATCGAAGCTTCCCGTGCAGGCGAGCATGGCCGAGGCTTCGCGGTAGTCGCGTCGGAAATCCGTAAATTGGCCGAGCAAACCGCCAACTCCACGGGGTCTATAAAATCCATCATCGCGCAAATTCAAGATGCTGCATTAGGAGCCGTTTCGTCGATGGACAAGACCGTAACGGAGGTGGGCAAAGGCATTAAGGTCGTTCAAGAAACGGACCGCAACTTTAAAGGCATTTTGCAGGCAGTCTTCCCTCTATCTGAGATGAGCAGCACGCTGCGCTCCATTACAACCGAAATTGCAGGACAGTCCTCGCTCATGGCAGAATCGGTCAACCATGCGATTCACATCGCGGGCGAGAATGCCGGAGGCACGCAGAACGTTTCCTCCTCGGTAGAACAACAGCTGGCATCGATGGAGCAAATAGCTGCTTCTGCCGCTCATTTGTCCCAAACCGCAGATGAGCTCTCTACGATCGTCGATAAATTCAAGCTATAGATATAGAAAAAAGGGCTGCCCCTCATCCTTATACCGGATAAACGGGGCAGCCCTTTTGTATGCGATTATAAAATTACGGCTCGGAATTTATTGCCTGAGTATAAATAATTGTCGCTGAAAATAAAAAAACATTGTTCATATAAACAATGACTTCGGTAGAAAGTATGGTGGAGGCTGACGGGATCGAACCGCCGACCCTCTGCTTGTAAGGCAGATGCTCTCCCAGCTGAGCTAAGCCTCCGCGAAAACAATAAAACCCACAAGCTGTGGGGTTGTTTCTTGGCACACATGAAACATTTACGCCCTGAAAACTGGATACGAAAGTTTAGGTTTGCTGAAACCTTTTTAGCTGCTGTCTGCCGGATGTATGGGTCCGGGGCAAACTTAAGCGTATGCTTACGATGTAAGTTTGCTTCTCAAACGT
>NZ_JBEGHY010000003.1:0-66013 GCF_040676435.1 Paenibacillus sp. LPE1-1-1.1 | reverse complement strand
GTTCCCATACCGAACACGACCGTTAAGCCCTCCAGCGCCAATGGTACTTAGACCGCAGGGTCTTGGGAGAGTAGGACGTCGCCAAGCACGAGAGACCGATCGCATGTGATGCGATCGGTTTTTTGTTGTTTCTATAGTCACCCAGATCAAGGGAATAGGACCTCAGTTACATACCCCACGCATCTCTTCTTCGTCTCCGCAAGACAAGTTTCGCCAAAAGCTGTAATTTTTTTAGAAATCGACATGTTTTGACTTTCTAAGAAACGACTTATGTCTACATAATTTATGTATGAATTCCAATCCATGTAATGTTTTTGGCTTTAACCTGAGTCATGAACATTTAAGCGTTTTTATTTACTTGCAAGGAAACCTCATGTATAAACAGCAGCTAACCGCACCAAGCTAATATAAAATGAATTTTAATGAGCACTTGACCTTTTGCTAAAATTGCATATAATAAAATCAAAGTCAAAGAAAGTCAAAGTCAGTTGTCCGAATATTCCGTGTATGACAAAAATGACTGTCTGGCTTCCATGATTTTTTGTTTCAATTCTTGTTTTATTGGTTATTTCTCAGGGAGGTTGGTGGTTTGCGTAACATTTCCGATCTCATCGAACAGTATTTGAAGCATATGCTTCAGGACAGTCCTGAAGGAGCAGTAGAAATTCAGCGCAATGACTTGGCTGACAAATTTTCTTGTGTACCTTCGCAAATCAACTATGTCATCAGTACTCGATTTACCATGGAGAAAGGATACATGGTTGAAAGTAAGCGCGGAGGCGGAGGCTATATCCGAATACAACGGATTGATCTTCCGGCACTGAAGGCGATTCAATTTCATATCGAGGAAACGATAGGGGAATGCGTCGATCAAAGTGCGGCGGAAGGACTTATTTATCAGCTGGAGGAAGCGAGACTTATCACGAAACGTGAAGGTAATCTGCTTCGGGCCGCAGTACACCGCGATACGATCGCGCTTAAGCTGCCGCTCAGAGATGAAATCCGGGCACGAATGCTCAGGTCCATGCTGATCTCATTGCTGGTCAAATAACGAACAGCCGTTTATACCGGGAGGAGGGATCAGGCTTGTTTTGCCAAGAATGCGGTAAAAAGCCAGCTACGCTTCATTTTACAAAAATCATCAATGGCGAGAAAACCGAATTTCACATTTGTGAAAGCTGTGCCCGCGAGAAAGGTGAAGGCATACCTGGCGCGCCGAATAGTTTTTCCATTCATAGCTTATTGTCAGGACTTCTTGATTTCGAGCAATTAGGCAGTTCGGGAATTGCCGGTATAAAAGAGCCAGCGCTGCGCTGCGAGGAATGCGGACTTACCTATACACAGTTCAGCAAGATTGGCCGATTCGGCTGCAGCTCCTGTTATCAGGCTTTTGAAGCTAAGCTTGATCCGCTTCTCAAACGCGTTCACAGCAGTACCGTACACAGCGGCAAGATACCGAAGCGCTCGGGCGGACAAATCCAGTGCAAGCGCGAAATCGAACAGCTAAGGCGGAATCTGCAAGAGAAGATTGATCAAGAGGAGTTTGAAAGCGCGGCTCAGCTGCGTGATCGAATACGTGAATTAGAACGTAAAATTGCAGACCTGTAAGCTGGTATAGAAGGAGTGAAAGTACCTCTTGACTAAGCATCGATTCTCACAGCATGCGCTTAGCGAATGGATGAAGGACACAGGGCCTGAATCTGAAATTGTTATAAGCAGCAGAGTGCGAGTAGCGCGTAATTTACGTCATCAGCCTTTTCCATTGCTTTCAACGAATCAACAATCTAAGGATGTCATGGATCAGCTGACAGAAGTAAGCCAAAGCGGTAAGCTGCAGTCCATTGGTTCATTCGAAACCATTGTTTTGTCAGATTTAAGCGAGCTTGATAAAAGGGTGCTTGTTGAAAAGCATCTAATCAGTCCTAATTTAGCGAACGAATCGCGATGCGGGGCCGTTATTTTAAGCGATAATGAATCTGTTAGCATAATGATTAACGAAGAAGATCATTTGCGCATTCAATGTCTGTATCCTGGTTTTCAAATCCAAGAGGCATGGGCATTGGCTAGCGGAATTGACGATATTTTTGAAGAATCCGCCGATTATGCTTTTGATGAAAAACGCGGTTATCTAACGACTTGTCCAACCAATGTTGGCACAGGTATACGGGCATCGGTTATGATGCATTTGCCGGCGCTTGTGCTTACGTCGCAGATCAATCGCATATTGTCAGCAGTCACGCAGGTGGGTTTAGCAGTTAGAGGATTGTACGGCGAGGGAAGTGAGGCGCTTGGCAATTTATTTCAAGTGTCAAACCAAATTACGCTTGGGCAATCCGAGAATGAAATTATTGACAATTTGTACAGTGTAGCCAGACAAATTATCGAGCATGAGAAAGCAGCGCGTAAGCGCCTTATGCATGACTCAAAGCTGAGAACAGTGGATCGGATAAAGCGGTCATACGGTATTTTATCTTATGCACAGGTCATGGATTCCAAGGAAGCGGCACAGCGTTTATCGGATGTGCGGCTTGGCGCGGACCTCGGTATTTTATCAGATGTAACGCCGCAAGTATTGAACGAGCTTTTGGTAATGACTCAGCCTGGATTTTTACAGCAAACCTTCGATGAGAAGATGAGTCCGGAGCAGAGGGATTTCAGAAGAGCAGAACTCATACGCAAGCAATTGCGTGGTGAAAAAGGCCATGGGGGTGCGTAAATATGATGTTTGGAAGATTCACGGAGCGAGCACAGAAGGTGCTTGCATTGGCGCAAGAAGAAGCGGTTCGTCTAGGACATAACAATATTGGAACAGAGCATATTTTGCTTGGCCTTATTCGCGAAGGGGAAGGAATAGCGGCTAAAGCGTTAATCGGTCTAGGACTTGGACTTGAAAAAATCCAGGATGAGGTTGAAGCTTTAATCGGTCGCGGCCAAGAGCAGCCGAACAACATCGCATATACGCCGCGCGCCAAAAAAGTGATCGAGCTTTCGATGGATGAAGCTAGAAAGCTTGGACATACGTATGTCGGCACTGAGCATATTTTGCTTGGACTGATTCGCGAAGGCGAAGGCGTAGCGGCACGGGTGCTCAATAATCTTGGTATTAGTCTTAATAAGGCTCGCCAACAAGTGCTGCAGCTGCTAGGCAGCAGTGAGGCCGTATCAAGCAACCACGGCTCGCCTGCTAATGTAAGTACGCCTACACTTGACGGTCTCGCAAGAGACTTGACGGCATATGCGAAAGAAGGAAATCTCGATCCCGTTATTGGACGCAGCAAAGAAATCGAGCGCGTTATTCAAGTGCTTAGCCGTCGTACCAAAAACAATCCCGTGCTAATCGGGGAGCCAGGCGTAGGTAAAACAGCAATTGCTGAAGGCCTTGCCCAAAAGATTATCGAAAATGAAATTCCTGAAACTTTGCGCGATAAACGAGTAATGACGCTGGATATGGGGTCTGTAGTCGCAGGTACGAAATACCGTGGCGAGTTCGAGGATCGTCTGAAAAAGATCATGGATGAGATTCGCCAAGCTGGCAATATCATTTTATTCATCGACGAGCTTCATACGCTAATCGGCGCAGGCGGAGCAGAAGGCGCGATCGATGCGTCGAATATTTTGAAGCCGGCTCTAGCGCGCGGCGAGCTTCAGTGCATTGGAGCTACGACGCTTGATGAATACCGTAAATACATCGAGAAGGATGCAGCGCTTGAGCGCCGCTTTCAGCCGATTACGGTCGATCAGCCGTCACCTGAGGAAGCCATTCAAATTTTGTACGGCTTACGCGATCGCTACGAAGCTCACCACCGCGTGAAAATTACGGATGAAGCGATTGTGCAGGCTGTTAAGTTGTCTGACCGTTATATTCCGGATCGGTTCTTGCCGGATAAAGCCATTGACCTCATCGACGAAGCAGGTTCGAAGGTGCGTCTAAATTCTTACACGGTACCGCCGAATTTGAAGCAGCTTGAAAATCGTCTGGAGGATATCCGCAAGGAGAAGGATGCAGCGGTTCAGAGCCAAGAATTCGAGAAAGCGGCAGCGCTTCGTGACACGGAGCAAAAAATTCGCGAAGAGCTCGACATAACCAAAAACCAGTGGAAAGAAAAACAAGGCCGTACGGATTCCGAAGTGACACCTGAGGATATCGCACAGGTTGTAGCCAGCTGGACAGGTATTCCGGTCAGTAAAATGGCTGAAGGAGAAACCGAGCGCCTGTTGAAAATGGAAGATATTCTTCATGATCGCATTATCGGTCAGGAGGACGCAGTCAAATCGGTATCGAGAGCGATTCGCCGAGCGCGTGCCGGTCTGAAGGATCCGAAGCGTCCAATCGGTTCATTCATTTTCTTAGGTCCAACAGGGGTTGGTAAGACGGAGCTCGCAAGAGCGCTTGCCGAAGCGATGTTTGGCGATGAGAACGCGGTTATCCGCATCGACATGTCGGAATACATGGAGAAGCATTCGACTTCACGTCTAGTCGGAGCGCCTCCGGGCTATGTCGGCTATGAAGAAGGCGGACAACTGACGGAGAAAGTACGCCGTAAGCCTTATTCCGTAGTCCTGCTCGATGAGATCGAGAAAGCACATCCAGAGGTATTCAATATCTTGCTTCAAGTACTTGAGGATGGTCGCTTGACCGATTCGAAAGGGCGCGTTGTTGATTTCCGCAATACGCTGATCATTATGACTTCGAATGTCGGAGCCGATCAAATCAAGAAGAATTCTTCCCTTGGTTTTACTGCCGTTCAAGATGCAGGGCGCGACTTCTTGCAAATGAAGGACAAAGTCATGGCTGAGCTTAAGAAAAGCTTCCGTCCGGAGTTCTTGAACCGTATTGATGAGAGCATCGTGTTCCATTCGCTTGGCGAAGAGCATATTGCCCAAATCGTTACGTTGATGTCGGAGGAGCTCCGCAAACGTCTGCGTGAGCAGGAGGTTGATTTCGTACTGACGGATGCAGCGAAAGCGTTCCTTGCTAAGGAAGGCTACGATCCGCAATACGGAGCGCGTCCGCTTCGCCGGGCGATCCAAAAGCATATCGAGGACCGTCTGTCCGAAGATTTGCTTATGGGTAAAATCCAAAAAGGCGACACGTTCACCATTGACGAAAAAGATGGCGGCCTAACGGTCAGCAAGTCCATCCAAGAACAAGAACCTGAGGAATCCACTACGAAATAAACGATAATATCGAACGGTCCCGCGACAGACAGCTGTTTGCGGGACTGTTTTTATTGTTGCAAACAATTGACAATGAGAATCATTATCGTATAATGGGTGGATAGCAATACATAGAATGGGAGGAACAACGATGATAGTTGTTACTAATACAATTAAGGTGAAAAAGGGACATGGGGAGACGGTAGCCAAACGTTTTCAAAACTCGAAGGGAATTGATTTATCCCCAGGCTTTGTTCGCATGGAGGTTTTATTCACGGAAGGAATAGAAGAACATGACGAGCTTAAAGTCAGCACGACATGGGAAGACAAAGCTTCTTTTGAAGGCTGGGTAAACAGTGATTCCTTCCGGCAGGCGCATGCCCACCGAGGAGGGCAGCAGCCAGGTGCCGAAGGCCAGCAAACGGAAAGTGTCATGCTCGGATCACAGCTGACTACGCATCGCGTATTGGTTGCCCGCCAGGCTGAAATTGAAGGCTAACTTATTTAACCGTTCGCTCTCTTATCCACAGTGGATAACGGGAGCGTTTTTTGTTGTTTTGGAGCAAGAGGGCTGAGGACTATGGGGATATGTTGATGACTTGTGGATAATGTTGATAAGTTGTTGGTAAATCTGTGGATAATTAAGATGAGAATCAAAATGGATAGGTTGGGCTGTGGGAAACGAATAATAGTTAGGTTATCGTCTGTTTTTCATTCACAATGTGGGTTTATACATGGGGGATAAAATGGTAAACTTTATATAGTGTCATTTTAAGCATAATCGCTAGGGATGGCTTCATCTATTTTTGCTAGCCCATAACGTTTAAGGAGTACAGAATGGCCAAAATAAAATCGAAGTTCGTTTGTACGGAATGCGGTACCGAATCGGCAAAGTGGCTGGGCAAATGCCCGGGCTGCCATGCCTGGAATTCCATGGTGGAAGAGAAAGAAACGGTTGTGAAGACGAAGGGAGTCGGATTGTCTTCGTTTCATGCGAAAGAAAAGCCGCAGTCCATCATACATATAGAAAGTGGGCAAGAGCCTAGGATCGAAACGAGAATGCTTGAGCTCAACCGAGTGCTCGGCGGCGGCGTCGTTCCTGGCTCGCTTATTCTTGTAGGCGGAGATCCCGGTATCGGAAAATCAACGCTGCTGCTGCAAACCTCTCATGCCCTTGCCGTGAAAGGGCTGAAGGTTCTCTATATTTCCGGGGAGGAGTCAGTGCGGCAGACGAGGCTTCGGGCTGACCGCCTAGGCGCGCTGACGGAATCGCTGTATGTATTATGCGAGACCAATATGGAGCAAATTAACGATGCGATTGAATCGGTTCAACCGGATTTTCTCGTCATCGACTCGATTCAAACGGTTTATGATCCCAATGTTCAATCAGCTCCCGGCAGTGTGTCGCAGGTTCGCGAATGTACGGCGCATTTTATGAGAGTTGCCAAAATTAAAGGGATCGCAACGGTGCTCGTCGGCCATGTAACGAAAGAAGGCGCGATAGCAGGGCCTAGGCTGCTCGAGCATATGGTGGACTGCGTCCTTTATTTTGAAGGGGAGCGCCATCATACATACCGGATTCTACGCGCCGTTAAAAACCGCTTCGGCTCGACGAATGAAATCGGTATTTTTGAAATGGGCGAGGATGGCTTGCGGGAGGTTTCCAATCCTTCTGAATTGTTTCTGTCCGAGCGTCCGCTCGGCGTATCCGGCTCGACGGTCGTCGCTGCCATGGAAGGTACGAGGCCAGTGCTTGTAGAGCTTCAAGCGCTTGTGGCAACAACCAACTTCCCTTCTCCAAGAAGAATGTCCACGGGCATTGACCACAACCGGATGGCGCTTATCATTGCGGTATTGGAGAAACGTAACGGCATGTTTCTGCAAACGCAGGATGCTTACTTGAACGTAGCTGGCGGCGTGAAGCTGGATGAGCCGGCAGTCGACCTTGCAGCGGCGGTCAGCATTGCCTCTAGCTTTCGGGATGCGCCAACGAAGCCGTATGACGTTATTTTTGGCGAGGTAGGGCTGACGGGCGAGGTTCGCGCGGTATCGCGGGCGGAGCAGCGAGTGAAGGAAGCAGAAAAATTAGGATTCAAACGTGTCATTATGCCGGAGAAGAGCTTAAAAGGGTGGAAACCGCCCGCAGGCATAGAAATTATTGGCGTAACCACAGTGTCGGAAGCACTTAAGGCAGCGCTTGGATAGGGGGGCAGACGATGAAGGAACCTACTCAGCTTGAAATTATGAATCAACTATTGCAATTAGTCGCACCAGGTACCCCTTTTCGTGATGGGCTTGAAAATGTGCTTCGGGCCAAAACGGGGGCTTTGCTTGTAGTAGGCTATAGTCCAGAGGTGATGGAGGTTGTGGATGGAGGCTTCTCCATTAACTGCGATTTCTCGCCCAACTATTTATATGAGCTTGCGAAAATGGACGGCGCGATTATTTTGAGCGAGGATATGCGGAGAATCTTGTATGCGAATACGCAGCTCATTCCGAACAGCTCTATCCCGTCGATTGAAACGGGTATCCGCCACCGTACCGCGGAGCGTGTAGCGAAGCAGACCGGAAAGCTTGTCGTATCGATCTCGCAGCGCCGGAATATCATCACGCTCTATCAAGGCAACCTTCGTTACTCGCTGAAGGATATGGGCGTTATTTTGACAAAGGCCAACCAAGCGATTCAAACGCTAGAGAAATATAAAGCGGTGCTTAGCCAATCGTTTACGAATTTATCGGCGCTTGAATTTGAGGAGCTTGTTACCCTGCAGGAAGTAGCGCATGTTATCCAGCGCGTGGAGATGGTGCTGCGCATCAAAATGGAAATTAAACGCTATGTGAATGAGCTGGGTACGGAAGGCCGCCTCATCAGCATGCAGATGGATGAATTGGTGGGCGGCGTTGAAGAGGATGCCTGGTACTTACTTAAGGATTATGCCAAAGAGAATTCGGATGAGAAGATCCGGGAAATCCGGGCGGGCCTAAAAAAACTGAGCTCGGATGAGCTGCTTGATGCGCCGCCGATCATCCGTCTAATCGGATACCCGCATACGAGCAATATGAGCGATGAGTCGGTTTCCCCTCGCGGTTATCGTTTGCTAAACAAAATTCCGAGATTGCCTCTTATTATTATGAACAATCTGATCGAGCAATTTGGACGGCTGCCTCATATCCTGATGGCGACGATCGAAGAATTGGATGAAGTGGAAGGCATTGGCGAGGTACGTGCACGGGCCATCAAAGAAGGACTCAAGCGGATACAAGAGCAGATGTTCATTGACAGGCAAATTTAAATCCCATACAATGGATTGAATGTGGTCCTTTAACGCGGATGTACATTCGTTGTGGGTTTTGGGGCATAGTAGAGAAGAGGTGGAAAAGATGATCGCAAAATCGATACCGAGCCTTCTCACGGTGGGGAATTTATTCTTAGGAGTAATCGCCATCATTCTTGTATTTAACGAAAAACCGGATACGGCGGCTATGATGGTGTTAATCGCGATGCTGCTTGACGGTGTAGACGGACGCGTTGCTCGGGCGCTGAACGTTCAAAGTGAATTCGGTAAGGAGCTAGACTCGTTATCCGATGTGATTTCGTTTGGCGTAGCACCGGCTTTTATTATGTATGTGGTCGCTTTTCAGGATCTTAATCCAGCCTTCGCATGGATTGTTACGGCATTGTTTCCCATATGCGGCGCTTTACGGCTTGCCCGCTTCAATGTCATTTCAAGCGCGCCTGGCTACTTTATCGGTCTTCCGATACCGGCGGCCGGCGGTGTGTTAGCGACGCTTGCATTGTTCAAAGACGACATTTATGTATCGGTGCTGCTCACGAGCACGCTTGTACTTTCCTTGCTCATGGTCAGTACGATTAAATATCCGAATTTCAAAAAAGTCGGCATTCCTAAGAGCGCCATTTGGGTTGTGCCTATTGTCATAGTCGTGGCTGTCGTGCTCGGCTTGTTCTTCAAAAACGATCTTTCAAAAATATTGTTCGTACCGCTGCTTCTCTATGCGCTGTACGGCCTAAAAAAAAACGTTGATCGCCGTTTGCCAAAGCGGAACCGGAAGCGGAAATCGCGCGATGAAATCGCCGAAGAGCCTGTTCAAACGGAAAAACCGGCTTAAGACGGCAGTTGAACGGTTGAATGCTGCATCTATCCAATAAAGAGCGTTTCTGAACACAGCCTATTGTGTCTAGAAGCGCTCTTTTTATAGGGATTCTCAAAGAAATAGCCTTGAGGCGCACATCGCCTCAAGGCTATTTTAATTATCAAGTAAGCTTTGAGGCTCATTTCTTTACGTTAAATTAAACAGGCCAAGCGTGGAGCATTTGTCGTATTCATCGGCAATAACCTCATCCAGTTGAATATTCAGCAGATTGCATAAGGCTGTCATGTAAAACAGGTTGCGGCCCAGATCGTTCTTAAGCGCGTCGCGGCAATGCTCGCATACGGCTCCGGTGAGATGGCTTTGCAGCGTCGTTTTGGCATTTTCGAGATTCAGGTCATCCGAGTATTGCTGCTTGCGGGCATTTAATTCGATACAGCCGCAATCCGTTACTGCTTTGGTAACTGCACGATTGACAGAAGCACCCGACTGTCCGAATTTGGACATAACATCTAACAGACTGCGGTGACGTAGCAGCAATTCGGATACTTGCTGCTGAAATTGATCCAGTGTAGGAGCGCTCATCGGTTCCACCTCTTTCACCAACCTCTTTTGTTATAATCTTAATTTCCATTATAAGCCTCATCCCGTCCGTTTACAAAATGTGAATTATTAAAATTTATAAATGTTTGCAATTAATAGGCTCCCCTACGGTTAGCAAGGCAATTATTGGAACATAATTGTAGTGGAGGTGAACCATAATGGTTAGACGTATAATTCAACTAATGGGAATGTTGTTCGGCGGTATGGCAGGCGGTGAAGTATATGGATGGATAAATGGAGCGGCCGTATGGTCAGGCTCATCCTTCGGTATGCTACAGCGATCCGGCACTTATTACATGAATGTAGCAATTGGCGCGGTTTTTGGTGTGGTTGCAGCAACGATGTTAGCAGGGCAAATCATCCGTTATATGCAGAAGGGTGCGGAGCAAACCGCTGCGCTTCCGATGCAGCAGCTCATTGCAGGGGCCGGAGGGCTTTTAGCAGGCTTATTGCTTACCGTCTTGATCTATCCGGCTGTATCTGGACTTGAGGGCTTAGGAAGCCTTGTTCCTGCGGCTATGATGGTATGCTTCGGCTATTTGGGCATGCGTATCGGCCTGCATAAGCAGCAGGAGCTGGCAGAAGGCTTTGCTGCCTTGCTGGAGAAGCGCAGAATCGCACCGGCTGCAGATGAAGCAGGCGGCTACGAGGAGCATAAGATACTCGATACAAGCGTTATTATCGATGGGCGGATTGCAGACATCTGCAAAACCGGATTTATTGAAGGGACGCTTGTCATTCCGGAGTTCGTGCTTGAGGAGCTTCAGCATATTGCGGACTCGTCTGACTTGCTGAAACGCAACAGGGGACGGCGCGGGCTCGATATTTTGAACAAAATTCAAAAAGAGCTTGATGTGAAGGTACTTATTTACGAAGGAGATTTCGAAGAAATCGGCGAAGTGGACAGCAAGCTGGTCAAGCTCGCTAAGGCGCTTCACGGCAAGGTCGTTACGAATGATTTTAATTTAAACAAAGTTTGCGAGCTTCAAGGCGTATCGGTGCTTAATATTAATGATTTGGCTAATGCGGTCAAGCCGGTTGTTCTGCCTGGGGAAGAAATCATCGTTCAAGTGATAAAAGACGGCAAAGAGCATGGCCAAGGCGTCGCCTATTTGGATGACGGTACGATGATCGTCGTCGAGGGCGGCCGCGAATATATCGGAACGACAATGGAGGTGCTCGTGACGAGCGTATTGCAAACCTCTGCGGGCCGAATGATATTCGCAAAGCCGAAGCTGTTGGAAAAAGCGCTGTAACAAGGTATGATAGTACTATTGTTAGAGCGCAAACGGCTGACGCCGCTCTGCAGCGGCAAAAGCTCGTTTCGCGGTGAAAAATAAGCCTGCTGTGAGAGATAATCTTATATGCGCTTATTTTTTAACTCTGTGTGAGGCGGGTCGAAGGCATGGGAGCAGATTGGGGAGTCATCATCGTAGCGGCCGGACGAGGCACGCGAATGGGGACGAAGGAAAGCAAGCAATATTTGCAGCTCGGGGACAAGCCCATACTTGTCCATACGCTTGAGCTGTTTCAGTCAATGGAATCGGTTAAGGAAACGGTCCTCGTCGTTGGAAGCGATGATGTGGAGCGCTGCCGTAATTGGGTGGCCCAATACGGCCTGACGAAGGTTACGGCTGTTGTTGCCGGAGGCAAAGAGCGCCAGCATTCCGTATACTGCGGGCTGCAGGAGCTGTCAACGGACTGGGTCATGGTCCATGACGGGGTGCGTCCGCTTGTAACGGCGGATGCTGTACGCGCTTGCTGCATGCAGGCAGAGCATAGCGGTGCTGCCGTGCTGGCCGTTCCGGTTAAAGATACGATTAAACAAGTAAATGAAGCGGGTGTGATCGTTTCGACACCGGACCGCCGAAGCTTGTGGGCGATACAAACGCCGCAAGCTTTTCGACGTGTCCTGCTGCTGGAAGCGCACGAACGCGCAATGGCGGAGCAATTCATAGGAACGGATGACGCGATGGTTGTCGAGCGCATGGGCGCTAGCGTTACCGTAGCAGAAGGCGAATACACCAATATTAAAATTACGACGCCTGAAGATTTGCCGTGGGCGGAATTTCTGCTTGCGAAGCGTCGTGCCGACAAGGCAGAGGGGAACGGTGAGCAAGGATGATTCGAGTTGGACAAGGGTTTGATGTGCATCAATTGGTAGAAGGACGTCCCTGTATTATCGGAGGGGTGACGATTCCTTATGAGAAGGGCCTGCTGGGCCATTCAGACGCTGACGTGCTGCTGCATGCGATAACAGATGCGATACTGGGTGCTCTGGGTCTTGGTGATATTGGCAAACATTTTCCCGATACGGATGCCGCATATAAGGACGCAGACAGCTTAAAGCTGCTTGAAGAGGTATGGAAGCTTGTACGCGAGCGCGGTTATAAGCTTGGTAACATTGATTCCACTATCATTGCACAGAAACCGAAAATGCTGCCTTATATTCCGCAAATGGCCGAAATCATTGCCAAGGCACTCGAGGCTGACATCGCGCAGGTGAACGTAAAAGCGACGACCACCGAGCAGCTTGGATTCACGGGACGCAGCGAAGGAATTGCGGCGCAATCCGTTGTTTGTCTAATCATGGATGTGATATGATCGGATTTATTGCTTACGAAGCTAGCTTTTGCTTCGCAAAACTTTTAGGAGGTATATTGAAATGACAGCAGAAGTTCGAGTTCGTTATGCCCCATCTCCGACGGGCCATTTACATATAGGGAATGCAAGAACGGCCTTATTCAATTATTTGTATGCAAGAAATCAAGGCGGTAAATTCATCATTCGAATCGAAGATACGGACGTGAAGCGCAATGTTGCGGGCGGAGAAGAGAGCCAACTCAAATACTTGAAATGGCTTGGCATCGATTGGGATGAAAGCATCGATATCGGAGGCGGATACGGACCTTACCGCCAGACCGAGCGTCTTGATATTTACAAAAAATATTGGCAAGAGCTTCTCGACCGCGGTCTTGCTTATCGCTGCTATTGCTCAGAGGAAGAGCTGGAGCAGGAGCGGGAAGAGCAAACAGAGCGCGGAGAAACCCCGCGTTACTCCGGACGGCACCGCGATCTGACAGAGGAGCAGCGTCAAGCTTTCGAAGCCGAAGGACGTGTGCCGAGTATTCGTTTTCGTGTACCGGAAGGCCGTACTTATGCTTTTGACGATATCGTTAAAGGCTCGATCAGCTTCGATACCGCCGAGATGGGCGATTTCGTAATCGTGAAGAAGGACGGTATCCCGACGTATAACTTTGCGGTCGTGCTGGATGATTATTTGATGAAAATCAGCCATGTATTGCGCGGAGAAGATCATATCTCGAATACGCCCCGCCAGCTGATGATTTATGAAGCACTCGGATGGGAGCCGCCGCAGTTTGGCCATATGACGCTGATCGTGAATGAGCAGCGCAAAAAGCTAAGCAAACGCGATGAATCGATCATCCAGTTCATCTCGCAGTACGACGATCTCGGCTATTTGCCGGAAGCCATGTTCAACTTTATTACGCTGCTCGGCTGGTCGCCGGAAGGGGAGCAGGAGATCTTTACGCGCGAAGAGCTGGTTTCTGTATTTAATCCGGAGCGCCTAAGCAAAAGCCCTGCCGTATTTGACACGCAGAAGCTAAGCTGGATGAATAATGAATATTTGAAAAAGGCAGACCTGGAGCGGGTTGTCGATCTTTGCTTGCCGCATTTGCAACGTGCCGGACGTACAGCCGGAGACCTTGACGCGGAGGGCAGAGCTTGGGTGACGGATCTCGTGGCGCTGCATCAGGACAAGCTGCGTTCAGCTTCGGATATCGTTCCCATGACGGAGCTTTTCTTCCGGGATACCGTAGAGGATGAGGAAGAGGCCGTCGCCGTGCTCGCCGAAGAGCAGGTTCCAACGGTGCTTCAAGCCTTTTTGACTCTCGTTGAAGCGGGCGAAACGCCTTTTCAAGTTGATGGGATCAAAGAGATGATCAAGGCGGTGCAGAAAGAAACGGGCTTCAAAGGGAAGCAGCTCTTTATGCCGATTCGTGCGGCGCTTACTGGACAAACGCATGGTCCGGACCTTAACCAGTCACTCGCTTTGCTTGGCAAAGAAAAAGTGATTAAGCGTCTCCGTGATCGCTTAGCGGGCAAAACGGTTTAGCCGCTTTACGGCACTCGACTTATTTGAGAAACATAATACCCTTGTCACATTTTTGGGTATTCGGTATACTATGACTAATAAGTGAATGAATTGAACGGCCATGAACAGGAGAAGTACGTTTGCTTGTGGATTCGCAGAGAGGACAACCGTCATTCGAATCGGCGTCGCATTATGGTGTGGCTAAGGAAACAGAATGGGGCTGAAAGTTGTCTGGTCCGCCGAACGGAAATATGCACCTGGGAGCTTTGTTCCGAGCTGCCGCAGCAGGTTATCACGACCCTTTGGATTAGGCGGAGACGCGTATTACCATAAGGACGTCCACCGTGCTGGGCAAGGTAGGCAGCAACGTATCGTCTGCGTTAAAGACGATGAGATGAACAAACAACAGCCGATAGCCGGCTAGCTTGCTTGTTCAAGCAGAGTGGAACCGCGAGATTACACGCCTCTGCAGCATAATATGCTGCGGAGGCTTTTTTGATATATAAGGACATCTTTGTATTCAAATCTAAATGTGCTTATATATCTCAGCGAAAATAGCTTATGCCGCCAAAGGTGGCTGCAGCCGTTTGCGCTTAGTTGGGAAATTATGAGCGTACGATAAGGAGCATTGCTTATGTTTCGTCATTTTCGATCGGACATACAAGCGGTATTTGAGAATGATCCGGCCGCACGCAGCCGCTTTGAGGTTGTGTTCACCTATTCAGGCTTGCATGCCATATGGGCGCACCGCATAGCCCATCCTTTATACCGCAGAGGCTGGTTTACGGCAGCACGCATGATCTCCCAGGTGAGCCGGTTCATGACGGGTATTGAGATACATCCGGGCGCCCGGATCGGCGAGAGGTTGTTTATCGACCACGGCATGGGCGTAGTCATTGGAGAAACCTGCGAGATCGGCGATGACGTCGTTATTTATCAAGGCGTCACTCTAGGCGGTACCGGAAAAGAAAAAGGTAAGCGTCACCCGACAATTGGTAATAATGTTGTTATTGGCTCAGGAGCGAAGGTGCTGGGTTCGTTTCAAGTAGGCGAGTTTTCCAATATTGGATCGAATGCCGTTGTGCTTCGGGAAGTGCCAACGAATTGCACGGTTGTCGGAAATCCGGGCCGCGTCGTAAAACGAAACGGCGAACGGGTCGGCGACCGGCTTGACCATACGCAGCTTCCTGACCCGGTCATCGAAATGTTTCGCACGATGCAAAAGGAAATTGATGATTTGAAAACCGAACTGAAGCAGCTTCGGAAACCTGTAGCTGGAGGAGAAATAAGAAAATGACGGTATCTATTTATAATACGGTGTCACGGCTGAAAGAGCCTTTTACTGCGCAAG
This sequence comes from Paenibacillus sp. LPE1-1-1.1, assembly GCF_040676435.1. Lineage (NCBI taxonomy): Bacteria > Bacillati > Bacillota > Bacilli > Caryophanales > Paenibacillaceae > Paenibacillus > Paenibacillus sp. LPE1-1-1.1. The sequence continues at coordinate 50,675 of NZ_JBEGHY010000003.1, read as the reverse complement.
AGCCGGGCAAAGTGAAAATGTATGTATGCGGTCCGACGGTTTATGATTACATTCATATCGGCAATGCGCGTCCGGTTATTTTCTTTGATGTCGTTCGCCGCTATCTAGAGGATATCGGGAACGAAGTTCAATATGTCGTTAACTTTACCGACGTAGACGATAAGCTTATCCGCAAAGCCGAGCAGCTTGGCACAACCGTACCGGAGGTAGCGGAAACGTTTATTGAGGCATTTTATGCGGATATCGAAGCGCTGGGCGTTCATAAGGCAACGCTGAATCCGCGGGTGACGGAGCATATTCCGCAGATCATTGCGTTTATTCAAGGACTAATAGACAAAGGCTATGCCTATATGAGCGATGGCGATGTTTATTATCGTACGGCTGCATTCGCGGATTACGGCAAGCTCTCCCATCAGAATATAGAGGAGCTCCAATTCGGTATCCGCGTTGAAGTCGGCGACCGCAAAGAGAATCAACAGGATTTTGTCTTATGGAAAGGTGCGAAACCGGGAGAAATCAAATGGGAAAGCCCTTTTGGCGATGGACGTCCGGGTTGGCATATCGAGTGCTCCGCCATGGCCCGCTCGTATCTCGGCGATACGCTGGATATTCATGGAGGCGGACATGATTTGCAATTTCCGCATCATGAATGCGAAGTAGCGCAATCGGAAGCGTTAACGGGCAAACCGCTTGCGAACTACTGGATGCATAACGGCTATATCCATATCAATAACGAGAAAATGTCGAAGTCGCTAGGCAACGGCATTACGGTTCATGAACTGGTGAAGCGGGTTAAGCCGCATGCTATCCGTTACTTTATGTTATCCACCCATTACCGCAGTCCGCTTAATTTCAGCGATGACACGGTTGCCCAAGCGGAGAATAGCGTGGAGCGGATCGCTAATTGCGCAGCCAATCTCAAGCATAGGCTTAACGCGGCCCAAAGCGATTCCGCTCAGGCTGCCGAAAGCGTGAACGGCCTTGTTCCATCCGGTGAGGAATCCTTGGATGCGAAGCTTAAAGCGATACATGAGCAATTCCATGCGAAAATGAGCGATGATTTCAATACGCCGGATGCGATCACCTCTGTATTTGATTTAGTGGGCGAAGCCAATCAGTATCTCAATCGCGCCGATGCGGCCGCTAGCGGCATTCTAGCTTTGCTGACGCTGCTAGAGCGTATGGATGCCGTGCTTGGATTGCTTCCGCAACAAGCGGGAAGCGAGCTGCTGGACGCGGATATTGAACAGCTTATCGTGGAACGGACAGAAGCGCGGGCGTCCAAAAACTGGGCGAGAGCCGATGAAATACGTGACCTGCTCACGGAGATGGACATCGTGCTTGAGGATACGCCGCAAGGTATCCGCTGGCGGCGCAAATGAGCGAGGGCAACGATACGAACATGCTGTTATTCCATCCGCCCTCCAAATTGCCGCAGCTAATGAATCCCGTTATACTCGCTTATATGGGTGATGCTGTGTTCGAGCTCCTTGTAAGGCAATATTTAATATCGCTGCCGAATCAGAAGTCCCATCATATCCACCGCGAAGCGACGAAGATCGTATCGGCTAAGGGTCAAAAGCGGGCGCTGGATCTTTGGCAGCCGCATTTGACCGAGGAGGAGGCGGACATTGTCCGCCGCGGACGCAATTCAAAATCAGGCGCTCCGCCCAAAAATGCGGATCTTGCGGATTACCGCATGGCAACCGCCTTGGAGAGTTTAGTCGGATATCTCTATTATGAGGGCCGTATCAATCGCATACATGAACTGTTTACGATCGCGATCGGGAAGAGTGAAGATGATCTTTAAGGCTAGAACAGCCATTTTATATAGGAAAAAGATAAGAGGAGGGTAACCGATGACTGAAGAAATTGTTCAAGACGAGATGATTGCCGGTAAACACCCGGTGCTGGAAGCACTGCGGTCCGGCCGTGAGATTAATAAAATTTGGATTGCCGACGGCGCACAGAAGACTTTGACGCAGCCGATTGTCGCTGAAGCGAAAAAATTCGGTATCGTCGTACAGTTTGTGGATAAGAGGAAGCTTGACAGCCTAACCCCCGGGGTTACGCATCAAGGCGTTGTCGCTCAGGCGGCTGCCTTTGCTTACGTAGAGGTAGAGGAGATTCTTGAGCGCGCGAAGCAGAAGGATGAGATCCCTTTTATTTTGCTGCTGGATGAAATCGAAGACCCGCATAATCTCGGTTCCATATTGCGTACGGCGGAATGCACGGGAGTTCACGGCGTTATTATTCCGAAAAGACGCTCTGCAGGACTGACGGCGACCGTTCTTAAAACATCGGCAGGGGCAGCGGAGCATGTACCCGTTGCGCGCGTAACAAACCTTGCGCAAACCATTGATAAGCTGAAGGAAGCGGGCGTATGGGTAGCCGGTACTGACCTAGATGCCAAGCAGGATGTTTATAAAATGAAATTCGATATGCCGCTAGTCGTTGTGATCGGTAATGAAAGCAAAGGAATGGGAAGACTCATTAAGGAAAAATGCGATTTTCTCGTGAAATTGCCGATGCTTGGCCAATTGAACTCACTGAACGCTTCCGTTGCGGCCGGCGTTCTTATGTATGAGGTCGTGCGTCAGCGCCGGAGCATTTAGGTTATGAACCGGCGCGACGATATTTTATTAGTCGACGGTTATAACATGATTGGCGCTTGGCCGGTGCTAGAGAAACTGAAGGAATATGATTTGGAGGAAGCCCGGGACAAGCTGCTGGACATGATGGCAGATTATCAGGGCTTCACGGGAATGCAGGTTTACGTCGTTTTCGATGCACATCAGGTTCCGGGCTTAGGCGCTACATATCGGCATCATAAGCTGATGATCGTATATACCAAGGAAAAGGAAACCGCGGATGAATGCATCGAACGCCTATGCTCGGAGCTTTATGTCCGGCGAAGGAATATATATGTTGCAACCTCCGATATGGTAGAGCAGCATGTTGCCTTTGGCAAAGGAGCACTGCGCGTATCTGCACGCGAGCTCCTTATCGACATTGGCCAGAACCGTAAAAATATTGAACAAACGCTTCGTGAGGATAAGCCGGGAAAACGCAATTCGGTAGACGGAATCGTGAGTCTTGAAGTCCGCAGCCAGCTAGAGAAACTTCGCCGCGGTGAGAAATAAAGGAAGCGGGCGTTCATTGTTCGTGAGCAGTGCAGGCGGAATGTCTGATAAAGTTCCACAAAGTTACAAAATTGCTAGTATATCGATAGCTTTCGGCCCCCGGATTGGTTGACGTTGTAAGGTTACATAATGTATACTGACTCTATCATTAGCGATAAGAACGTGTTGGTATTAAACAGTATGTTTTCTTATCTTTCGACGCGAATCGCTGTTGAGCCCATGTGATTGGGAGTAGCAGGATAGGTTTGCATGAATACGAATCTAGCGGTGTACGCCTTGCAGGCCGGAGGGATAGTTCGTGAGTATCGACCTCAAAGAATGGAGTACGCTCGAGTATGACAGCAGCACGGACGAGGATATCGTCGAAGCGGTCCGCAATGGCGACAGCATAGCGTTGGAATATTTGATTAACAAGTATAAGAATTTTGTGAGAGCCAAAGCGCGCTCCTATTTTCTTATCGGCGCGGATCGTGAAGATATCGTGCAGGAGGGTATGATTGGTCTATACAAAGCAATTCGGGATTTTAAAGGGGACAAGCTAGCAAGCTTCAAGGCCTTTGCGGAATTGTGTATAACTAGGCAAATTATTACCGCCATCAAAACAGCCACGCGTCAGAAGCACATCCCGCTTAATTCCTACGTTTCGCTCGATAAGCCCATTTATGATGAAGATTCGGATCGCACGCTGCTGGATGTGATTTGCGGTACGCGGGTTTCTGATCCGGAAGAGTTGATCATCAATCAAGAAGAATTCATTGGCCTGGAAGATAAAATGTCCGAAATTTTAAGTGATCTTGAACGTAAGGTTCTTATGCTTTATTTGGACGGAAGATCTTATCAGGAAATTGCCGTCGATTTGGATAGGCATGTGAAATCCATTGACAACGCTCTCCAAAGGGTGAAGCGCAAGCTCGAACGTTACTTGGAAGTCAGAGACATTAGCGGTTAAATGCATTCATACGTAATCGTCATTAATGAGGGCTGTCTTCCATCTGGCGGTGTCCAGGTGGAATGTTGGTCCTTTCTGTTTTAAATGGGCTTAAGTAGACTATAATGGTAGATACGAGCCCGATGCTCTTGTAATTACCAGTTTTTCGCAGCCCTGACACTTATCTTTTACATTGACATCAAAATTGCCGTGTGATAAAGTGTTTAGGTAGGCCTAAAATCGAGGTTTTTTTTCGTTTTGGCGTTGGAATCAATGAACTTCCAAATAGAGCTTCATGATTCGTATTTTGTAGCAGTTCGGGAGGTGTAATTCAATGCGGGTAATTATCACGTTGGCATGCACAAACTGCAAACAGAGAAACTATGCGAGCAGCAAGAACAAACGCAATCACCCCGACCGCATCGAGTTGAAGAAGTTTTGCAAGTTCTGTAACGAGCAGACTCCTCATCGCGAGACGAGATAGTCAATTGGAGGTGTGAACGTGGCATTTTTGGCTAAACTAAAGCAAAGCTTTGGTACAACGTTTAGTTTTTTTGCCGACAGCTGGGCGGAACTTAAGAAGGTTCGCTGGCCAAGCCGTAAAGAGTTGACAAGCTATTCGATCGTAGTTTTGCTCACGATCACGTTTGTAACGATTTACTTCTGGCTTCTTGACATCGGGATCTCGTCTCTGGTTGAACTCATTGTTTAAGAAGGGTCCAAAGGTGGATTTGTGATGGAAAAAAGATGGTACGTCGTGCATACCTACTCAGGTTATGAGAACAAGGTGAAAGCCAATTTGGAACGCCGAGTTGAATCGATGGGCATGGAAGACAAAATCTTTCGCGTGCTTGTCCCTATGGAAGATGAAGTGGTAGAGAAGGACGGTAAGAAGAAGACTGTCCAACGTAAAGTCTATCCCGGCTATGTTCTTGTGGAAATGGTTCAAACCGACGATTCATGGTACGTTGTTCGTAATACGCCTGGCGTAACTGGATTCGTAGGATCAACAGGTTCCGGTTCAAAGCCGATTCCTCTATTGCCGGATGAGGTTGAGCAAATACTCAAACACATGGGCATGGAAGAACCAAAACCGAAAATCGAGTTCGATCTGAAGGAAACGGTTCGCGTCAAAGTAGGTCCTTTCGCAGATTTTGTTGGTACAGTAGAAGAAATTTTGCTGGACAAAGCGAAGTTGAAGGTTCATGTAAACATGTTTGGCAGGGAGACCCCGCTGGAGCTGGATTACACTCAAGTGGAGAAGATATAATATCTGGTTTCTAAAGCCCACCTGGGTTAAACCGGTGGAGGTTTGGACGCGAAGTGGCAATGCCTCTTCTAAAGCGGCATATGCTATTTACGCATGGAATAAAGGGTTAGGAGGTGTCAGGCATGGCAAAGAAAGTCATCAAAATGGTCAAACTGCAAGTTCCTGCAGGTAAAGCAAACCCAGCGCCGCCGATCGGTCCAGCACTTGGTCAAGCAGGCGTTAACATTATGGCGTTTTGTAAAGAGTTTAATGCTCGTACAGCAGATCAAGCAGGCTTGATTATTCCAGTCGTTATTACAGTATTCGAAGACCGTTCTTTTACTTTCGAAACAAAAACGCCACCGGCAGCAGTATTGCTACGTGTCGCAGCTGGTATCGAAAAAGGTTCAGGCGAACCGAACAAGAAAAAGGTCGCTACTGTAAAACGTGACAAAGTTCGCGAAATCGCTGAGCAAAAAATGCCGGATCTTAACGCAGCTTCTGTAGAAGCGGCAATGCGTATGGTTGAAGGTACTGCTCGCAGCATGGGCGTAACTATTGTTGACTAATTACCGCGAGGTAACTTGCTTTGCGAAGCTTCGGGTTTCGCGAGTGGGAGGATCATCCTTAGGAGGATTTTCCGCTACAACCACATAAGGAGGAAATTACAATGGCTAAACAAGGTAAAAAATATCTAGAAGCTGTTAAGCTTATCGACAGCGAAGCAACATACGAGCCTTTGGAAGCGATCGAGCTTGTAAAAAAGGCAGCGACAGCTAAATTCGACGAGTCCGTTGAAGTAGCAGTTCGTTTGGGTGTAGACCCGCGTAAACAAGACCAAGCCGTTCGTGGCGTAGTTGTACTACCACACGGAACTGGTAAAACAAAACGCGTTCTCGTTTTCGCAAAAGGCGAAAAAGTGAAAGAAGCGGAAGCTGCGGGTGCTGACTTTGTCGGCGATGCGGACATGATCAACAAAATCCAACAAGGCTGGTTCGAATTCGACGTTTGCGTAGCAACGCCGGACATGATGGCTGAAGTTGGTAAACTTGGACGTATCCTCGGCGGTAAAGGCTTGATGCCTAACCCTAAAGCAGGAACAGTAACGTTTGACGTTGCTAAAGCCGTTCAAGAAATTAAAGCCGGTAAGATTGAATACCGTCTTGATAAAGCAGGTCAAATCCATGCTCCAATCGGTAAAGTATCATTTGATGCTGAGAAACTCAACGAGAACCTCAAATCATTGATCGATGCACTTAACCGTGCTAAACCGGCTGCTGCAAAAGGTATTTACCTGAAAAACATCGCCGTTTCTTCAACAATGGGCCCTGGCGCTCGTGTTTCCACAGCGGTATATCGCTAAGAAGAACGGAACTAAATTCGAATACGCATACCGTAGACAGTAGGTGCCTTAAGGCTTAATTTCCTACCGAGGTGTTATGATAAAACGTTTGTAAGCAACATTCGATCCATTCTGGGTTGATGCGCGATAACGACATCATGGCCTTCGCAGTGTCTGCGAAGGCCTTTCTCATGCATCGAGGCGTGGAAAGCCCGTCGTAATTAACGGAATGTATACTATTACGGGAGGTGTACAGTTTGGCTAACGCAAATATCATCCAAGAGAAACAAGAGGCAGTTGCCGTAATCGCGGCGAAAATTGCTGCTAGCTCCAGTACAGTTGTAGCTGACTATCGTGGACTGAACGTTGCGCAAGTTACTGAACTTCGGAAACAGCTTCGTGAAGCAGGGATTGAATTCCAAGTTCTTAAAAACTCGCTCGTTCGCCGCGCAACTGAAGGTACGGATTTCGTAGAATTGAACAGCATTCTTACAGGTCCTACTGCAATTGCATTCGGTAAAGAAGACGCTGTTGCTCCAGCTAAAATTTTGAACGATTTCGCTAAGAAAAACGATGCTTTGAAACTTAAAGGCGGCGTTGTTGAAGGTAAAGTCGTATCTCAAGAAGAAATTAAAGCTCTTGCGGAACTTCCGTCCCGCGAAGGTTTGCTTTCTATGCTCCTCAGCGTATTGCAAGCTCCAGTGCGCAACTTCGCGCTTGCAGTTAAAGCAGTCGGTGAAAAGCAAGAAGCTGGCGTTTAATTTCAGTCTCAAGTCACTAACAGCATTGAACCGGTGCAAGCCGGCTGTATGATAAACCAAAAAAAATAAACCATATTCCCGGAGGTATAATCATGTCTAAAGAACAAATCTTAGAAGCGATTAAAGTTATGAACGTTCTTGAACTGAACGAGCTTGTTAAAGCAATTGAAGAAGAATTCGGCGTAACTGCAGCAGCTCCAGTAGCAGCAGCAGGTGCTGGCGCAGCTGTTGAAGCTGAGCAAACTGAATTCGACGTTATTCTTAACGGTGCTGGCGCATCGAAAATCAACGTAATCAAAGTTGTTCGCGAAATCACAGGTCTTGGCCTGAAAGAAGCGAAAGACTTGGTTGACAGCGCTCCTAAAGCTGTTAAAGAAAAAGTTGCTAAAGAAGAAGCTGAAGCAGTTGCAGCTAAACTTACTGAAGCTGGCGCTTCCGTAGAAGTTAAATAGTATTGTTTTAACCAAATAAGCTGATCATGCGATTGAACGATGATTCGGCTGGCGAGCCCCTTGAATCCGTAAGGTTTCAAGGGGTTCGTTGTATGTTAAAAGATAAGAAGGTATAAGTGATTTTCTTATACCTTCTTATCTTTCAACGCAAAGCTTGGCTTCTGACCGGTTTGAAAACCGACGGTTGCGTAAAGGCGTAATGGAAGAACGGGGAGTGATGAATCATGTCGAATCACTATTACTCACAAAGCCCAGATGTGAAGCATAATCGTCAAGTGCACGAAGTATCTCTTCGAGGCTTTACCTTCCGTTTTATGACGGATGCCGGCGTATTCTCGAAATCTGGCGTCGATTATGGGAGTCAGGTGTTGATTGACGCATTGGAGTTAAAGTCGAATGCCCGGGTGCTTGATGTCGGCTGCGGGTACGGCCCGATTGGTTTGACATCAGCCAAGCTCGCTGAGCATGGACGGGTAACGATGATTGATATAAATGAACGAGCGGTAGAACTTTCGAAAGAGAACGCGAAGCTTAACGGGATTTCGAATATTTCCGTGCTGCAGAGCGATTTGTTCGAAGCGGTTAAGGGAATGACATTTGATGTCATCGTCACCAATCCTCCAATCCGCGCAGGCAAAGCGGTTGTGCATCGCATTTTTGAAGAAGGTTATGACTTGCTTGAGCAAGGCGGCAGCATGTGGGTTGTTATACAGAAAAAACAAGGCGCTCCTTCGGCGAAGGCGAAGCTGGAGTCTTTATTCACAGAGGTAGAAGAAGTGACGAAGGACAAGGGCTACCGAATTTTTCGTGCTGTAAAAGCTTAATAAAAAAAGGAAAATGATGTTTTGAAAATATCTTTGAAAACAGAAGAAAAATTATTGACTTGACATTTTAGATATGGTAAAATTATAAAATGTCAGCATTAAATTGGGCTCGATCTCTTTAGTTAACTAAAATGTCAAGTGTGAATTTAAAGCGCGGAATGCATAAGTTTTACACATTTGACGTATAATGTTTACGTTTTGGGCAAAATTATTTGATATGAGACTATCACGGCCGCGCTGTGATTGGTTAGCTGCCGGAACATGCTCTTTTTTCGAACTATTCGATAAGGGCTTTTCTTTATTTGACTATATAGACGGCTGGTCCGTCTATAGTGACGCAGTGATTATCGATGCTGTGATACAGACATGAGGGGTGAGGTTAAGTTGGCAGGACAACTTGTTCAGTATGGTCGGCGCGCGCGCAGAAGCTACGCCAGGATCAACGAGGTGCTGGAAGTCCCGAACCTGATTGAAATCCAACAAAAATCGTATGAGAAGTTTTTGGATAGCGACTTGATTGAGTTGTTCCAAGATATTTCTCCGATTTCGGACTTTACGGGCAATCTATCGCTTGAGTTTATCGACTATAGCTTAGGCGAACCGAAATATTCGGTCGATGAATCAAAAGAGCGCGACGTGACGTATGCGGCTCCTTTACGCGTTAAGGTACGACTTTTTAACAAGGAGACCGGCGAAGTAAAGGAACAAGAAGTTTTCATGGGTGATTTCCCGCTTATGACAGAGACAGGCACGTTTATTATTAACGGGGCCGAGCGTGTCATAGTTAGCCAATTGGTTCGATCCCCGAGTGTGTACTTCAGCACGAAGGTCGATAAAAACGGGAAGAAAAATTACACGGCGACGGTTATTCCTAACCGTGGCGCTTGGTTGGAACTTGAAACAGATGCGAAAGACATTATCTACGTTCGTATTGACCGGACCCGGAAAATACCGGTAACGGTACTTTTGCGTTCGTTAGGCTTTGGTACTGACGCTGAAATTCTTGAGCTGCTGGGACATGATGAGTACATTCGCAACACGCTGGACAAAGATAACACGGATTCCACGGAGAAAGCGCTGATTGAAATTTATGAGCGTCTTCGTCCAGGCGAGCCTCCGACTTTGGACAATGCGAAGAGCTTGCTTGTTGCTCGCTTCTTTGACCCGAAACGTTATGACTTGGCCAATGTAGGCCGTTACAAAATAAACAAGAAGCTTCATATCAAGAACCGTTTGTTTAATCAGCGGCTTGCGGAAAATCTAGTTGATCCTGCAACCGGCGAGATTATCGCCGAATCTGGACAAATGATTGACCGTCGCTTGCTTGATGAAATTCTCGAGAAGCTTGAAAAGGATGTAGGCTTCAAAACGTATCATGTTGCTAATGGCGTTTTGGATGCTGATAGTATTCCACTACAAACGATCAGCGTATTCTCGCCATATGACGAAAGCAAAGTAATCAAAGTAATTGCCAATGGCATTATTGATAAATCCGTGAAGCATATTACGCCAGCGGATATCATTTCTTCCATTAACTACTTTATTAACTTGCTGCACGGCGTTGGCAGCACAGATGATATCGATCATCTCGGGAACCGCCGTCTGCGTTCTGTAGGCGAATTGCTTCAAAATCAATTCCGTATCGGTTTGTCTCGTATGGAGCGCGTCGTGCGCGAGAGAATGTCCATTCAAGACGCGAATGCAATTACGCCGCAGGCGCTAATCAACATTCGACCGGTTATTGCATCTATAAAAGAGTTCTTCGGCTCCTCGCAGCTGTCCCAGTTTATGGACCAAACGAATCCGCTTGCTGAATTGACGCATAAGCGTCGTTTATCCGCACTTGGACCCGGCGGTTTGACTCGGGAACGCGCGGGCTTTGAAGTTCGTGACGTCCATCACTCCCATTATGGGCGGATGTGTCCGATCGAGACGCCAGAGGGACCGAATATCGGTTTGATCAACTCCTTGTCCTCTTTTGCCCGCATTAACGAATATGGCTTCATTGAAGCGCCATATCGTTGGGTAGATCCGAAGACGGGAATTGTAACGGAGCAAATTGCGTACTTGACTGCTGACGAAGAAGATAACTACGTAATCGCGCAAGCGAATGCGAAGCTGACTTCGGAAGATAAGTTTGCGGAAGAAAATACGATCGTTCGTTACAATAAACAAGCCGATAACATTTTGACAATGCCTAGCGATCGCGTTGACTACATGGACGTATCACCAAAGCAGGTTGTATCCGTTGCGACAGCGTTAATTCCATTCTTGGAAAACGATGACTCCAACCGTGCCCTCATGGGATCGAACATGCAACGTCAAGCGGTACCGCTTCTTATCCCGAGATCGCCGCTTGTTGGTACGGGTATGGAGCATAAGGCAGCGAAAGATTCCGGCGTTTGTATCGTTGCGAAGCATGACGGTATAATCGAACGTTCTTCCGCTAATGAAATTTGGCTTCGTCGCGTTGAACAAATCGATGGCAAGCCGGTTACAGGTGACTTGGTAAAACATAAACTACACAAGTTTATGCGCTCTAACCAAGGAACGTGCATCAACCAGCGTCCACTTGTACGTAAAGGCGATGTAATTAAAAAAGGTGATATCCTTGCAGACGGTCCATCCACTGAAAAGGGCGAATTAGCTCTTGGACGCAACGTAGTCGTTGCTTTCATGACATGGGAAGGGTACAACTATGAGGATGCGATCCTGCTAAGCGAAAAACTTGTGAAAGAGGATGTTTATACATCCATTCACATTGAGGAATATGAGTCCGAAGCCCGTGATACGAAGCTTGGACCGGAAGAAATCACTCGCGATATCCCGAATGTCGGCGAAGAAGCTCTTCGTAACTTGGATGAGCGCGGCATAATCCGTGTCGGCGCAGAAATCGGCGCAGGCGATATCCTCGTTGGTAAAGTAACGCCGAAGGGTGTTACGGAGCTGACTGCGGAAGAAAGATTATTGCACGCTATCTTCGGTGAGAAAGCTCGTGAAGTTCGTGATACATCGCTGCGCGTACCGCATGGTACGGACGGTATCGTTGTTGACGTAAAAGTATTTACCCGTGAGAACGGCGACGAATTGCCGCCAGGCGTTAACCAATTGGTACGTGCCTACATTGCTCAAAAACGGAAAATTTCCGAAGGCGACAAAATGGCCGGACGTCATGGTAACAAAGGGGTTATCGCCCGTATCATGCCGGAAGAAGATATGCCTTTCCTACCGGATGGCACACCTGTAGAGGTTGTTCTTAACCCGCTCGGCGTACCGTCGCGGATGAACATCGGCCAGGCGCTTGAGGTTCACTTGGGTATGGCTTGTAAGCATCTCGGCATTCATGCTGCTACACCGGTATTTGACGGAGCTCGCGAGAATGACGTTTTCGACACGATGGAAGAAGCAGGCATGCAGCGTAACGGTAAGACCGTGCTGTATGACGGACGGACAGGTGAAAACTTCGAGCGTGAAGTTACGGTAGGGGTCATGTACATGATCAAACTGGCACACATGGTCGACGATAAAATCCATGCCCGTTCAACTGGTCCTTACTCTCTCGTTACGCAACAACCGCTCGGTGGTAAAGCGCAGTTCGGTGGACAACGTTTCGGGGAGATGGAGGTATGGGCGCTCGAAGCATATGGCGCTGCATACACGCTTCAAGAAATACTGACAGTTAAATCCGATGACGTGGTTGGCCGCGTGAAAACGTACGAGTCCATTGTTAAAGGCGAGAACGTGCCGGAACCAGGCGTTCCTGAATCGTTCAAAGTTTTGATCAAAGAGCTTCAAAGCTTGGGTATGGACGTGAAAATCCTGTCTGAGAACGAAGAAGAGATCGAAATGAAGGAAATGGATGATGAAGACGAGGCAACGGGCGATAAGCTCAACCTCAATATAGAAGGTGCCGAAGTCGGCGCTGCTGAATAAACTAGTTGCTGGATTCCGTCACATGGTCACGCGCCTATGACGGAATCTAGCTGATTAGATAGACATTGTCATACATGACGGAGGAGGGTTGCTCCTTGTTGGACGTGAACAACTTCGAGTATATGAAAATCGGTCTGGCATCGCCGGATAAAATTCGCTCGTGGTCCCGCGGAGAAGTTAAAAAACCGGAGACGATCAACTATAGGACCTTAAAGCCGGAGAAGGAAGGTCTCTTCTGCGAGAAAATTTTTGGACCTACAAAAGACTGGGAATGTCATTGCGGTAAATACAAACGTGTACGCTATAAAGGCGTAGTTTGTGATCGCTGTGGCGTTGAAGTAACTCGCGCTAAGGTTCGCCGTGAGCGTATGGGTCACATCGAGCTAGCTGCTCCAGTTTCTCATATTTGGTATTTCAAAGGAATTCCAAGCCGTATGGGTCTTGCATTAGATATGTCGCCTCGTTCGCTTGAGGAGATCATTTATTTTGCATCCTATGTGGTAACTGATCCTGGTGATACGCCGCTTGAGAAAAAACAACTCCTTTCGGAGAAAGAATACCGCAGCTACCGGGAGAAATACGGGTATGGATTCCATGCCGGTATGGGCGCCGAGGCTGTCAAAAAGCTTTTGCAAGATATCGACGTTGACAAAGAGCTTGAGCAATTGAAGGAAGAACTGCGTACGGCTCAAGGGCAACGACGCAACCGTGCGATTAAGCGCCTTGAAGTCGTAGAAGCATTCCGTAACTCTGGTAACGAGCCGGAATGGATGATTCTAGACGTGCTTCCTGTTATTCCTCCTGAGCTTCGTCCGATGGTACAGCTTGATGGCGGTCGTTTTGCGACTTCTGACCTTAATGATCTGTATCGCCGTGTTATTAACCGTAACAACCGTCTGAAGCGTCTGCTTGATCTTGGCGCTCCTGATATCATCGTGCAAAACGAAAAACGGATGCTGCAGGAAGCGGTTGATGCTTTGATCGATAACGGTCGTCGCGGTCGCCCTGTAACAGGTCCTGGTAACCGTCCGCTTAAATCTCTCAGCCACATGCTGAAAGGTAAGCAAGGACGTTTCCGTCAGAACTTGCTTGGTAAACGGGTTGACTACTCTGGTCGTTCGGTTATCGTTGTAGGTCCTAACCTCAAAATGTTCCAATGCGGACTTCCGAAGGAAATGGCACTTGAATTGTTCAAGCCTTTCGTTATGAAAGAGCTTGTTAATAAAGGCTTGGCACATAATATCAAGAGTGCGAAGCGCAAGGTAGAACGCGTAAGCCCTGAGGTTTGGGATGTTCTTGAGGAAGTAATCAAAGAGCACCCGGTACTGCTTAACCGTGCCCCGACGCTTCACAGACTAGGTATTCAAGCATTTGAGCCTATCCTGGTTGAAGGTCGCGCTATTAAGCTTCACCCGCTCGTATGTACAGCTTACAACGCTGACTTCGACGGTGACCAAATGGCCGTTCACGTTCCGTTGTCTGCAGAAGCACAAGCAGAAGCTCGTTTGCTTATGCTGGCATCAGGCAACATCCTTAACCCGAAAGACGGCAAGCCAGTCGTTACTCCTTCACAGGATATGGTTCTGGGAAGCTTCTACTTAACGATGGATAACAAAGAAGCTAAAGGCAGTGGTTCCGTTTTTGGTACCATTAACGAAGCGATCTCTGCTTACCAACGCGGTATTGTTTCCTTGCACGCAAGGATTTTCATTCCGGTTCGCGTGCTCAAAAAAGTTAATTTCACTGAGCAACAGCAAAACTCGCTTCTCGTTACTACGGTAGGTAAAGTAATCTTCAACGAAATTTTCCCTGAAGATTTCCCTTATATCAACGAAGCAACGAAAACGAATCTGTTGCACGGCACACCTGATAAATATTTCGTTTACGAGAAAGGCGCCGATCTTCCTAAATTCTTGGATGCAATCGCCACGCCAGGTGCGGTAGGCAAGGATTATCTCGCATTAGTTATTGCGGAATGCTTCCGTCAATACCACACCACGCTTACTGCGATGCTTCTTGACCGCATTAAGCAGCTCGGCTTCACTTATTCGACTAAGGCTGGTATTACGATCGGCGTATCTGACGTTATCATCCCGAATGAGAAAAACGAGATCATGAAGCTCTCCGATGAGAAGGTTGCTACCGTTATGAATCAATACCGCCGCGGTTTGATTACAAACGAAGAGCGTTATGACCGCATCATCAGCATTTGGAGCAAATGTAAAGACGAAATCACCGATGTTCTTATGAAATCGATGGATCGTTATAACAACATCATGCTTATGGTGGACTCCAAAGCACGGGGTAACAAATCTCAAATTACGCAGCTTGGCGGTATGCGTGGTCTGATGGCGAATCCATCGGGTCGTATCATCGAGTTGCCAATTAAATCAAACTTCCGCGAAGGTCTAACCGTACTCGAGTACTTTATCTCGACTCACGGAGCGCGTAAAGGTTTGGCGGATACAGCGCTTCGGACAGCCGATTCCGGTTACTTGACGCGTCGACTTGTCGACGTAGCACAAGACGTAATCGTGCGCGAAGATGACTGTGGTACGGACAAAGGCTTCTCCGTAAGCAAAATTCAAGATGGTAAAGAGGTTATTGAAGATCTCTACGACCGTATTGAAGGACGTTATGCGTTTGAAACGGTTCGTAATCCAAAAACAGGCGAAATCATTGTTAACCGCAGCGAGCTTATTGATTCCAATAAAGCGGATGCGATTATCGATGCTGGCGTTGAAAAACTGCAAATTCGTTCCGTACTAAGCTGCCGTGCCCGCCATGGCGTATGTAAGATTTGTTACGGACGTAACCTTGCTACTGGTAAACACGTTGAGATCGGGGAAGCGGTTGGTATTATCGCAGCTCAATCCATCGGGGAGCCAGGAACACAGCTGACAATGCGTACGTTCCATACGGGCGGCGTAGCCGGCGATGATATTACACAAGGTTTGCCGCGTATCCAAGAGTTGTTTGAGGCGCGTAATCCGAAAGGTCAAGCGATTATCTCCGAGCTTGACGGTGTAATCAAAGAAATCCGTGAAGCTAAGGACCGTCGCGAAATCGAGGTTCAAGGCGAAGCGGAATCCAAAGTGTATGCCGTTACTTATGGTTCGCGTATCCGCGTAACGCAAGGTCAACAAATCGAAGCCGGCGATGAGCTGACTGACGGTTCAATTGACCCTAAAGATATGCTGCGCATCAAAGGTATCCGTGGCGTTCAAAACTACATTTTGCAAGAAGTACAGCGCGTTTACCGGAACCAAGGGGTAGAAATCAATGACAAGCACGTTGAAGTCATGATTAAACAAATGCTCCGTAAAATCCGTATCGTAGACGCAGGTGGAACGACTCTGCTTCCTGGCGCATTTGTCGACATTCATGAATATGAATCTCAAAACCGCGCTGCGATTTTCGCAGATCTCGAACCAGCTGTCGCAAAACCAGTTTTGCTCGGTATTACGAAGGCATCGCTTGAAACAGATTCATTCTTGTCGGCAGCTTCCTTCCAAGAAACAACTCGTGTATTGACCGATGCCGCTATCAAAGGCAAAGTTGACCAGTTGCTTGGACTCAAGGAAAATGTTATTATCGGTAAGTTGATTCCAGCTGGTACTGGAATGGCTCGTTACCGCAACATTCGCTTTGCCGGACTAGAAGATGAAGCTACTACTGTAGTTGAAGGGGAATTGGAAACGGAAGCAGTTACCGTCGACTAGTTGACGTCAGCTGATCACGTTTTATAACCGGAAGCTAAATCATATCGAAGGAGCGTTATATCTTCCGCTTCATTGGAAGCGGAAGATAATCGCTCTTTTGCATGTTTACAGTGTGATTTTCATTAACAAAAGGTTTGCAATTGAATATCCTTGAAGTTTCTTGACACAAGCACAGTTTAGGTGTTAATATATCGAAGTGTGCCTAATTGTGTGATCGCTGAATGGAAGAATTGAAGGTGATTTTCATGCAATTCAAAGTCGGCGCAAAGCAGACGACCAAGATGCTCGAGCAGCAAAGAGCCATTGAAGTCTATGTTGCACGAGATGCAGATCCGCAGATGAAAGAGAAAATTGTTCATCTATGTGAGCGGGCGGGAGTTCCGATTAAATGGATCGATACGATGGATGAGCTTGGGGAAACCTGCGGCATCGATATCGGGGCCGCAATGGCAGCGCTCGTAACCGAAGAAGAATAACGCAATAACCGTTTTTGTTAGTTGATTATTTAACGATGATTGACTGGCGAGAACTTTTGTTTGTTCTTTTATGAACCGCCTGGATCTGTGGGCTTAATTTTAGGTAAAATGTCTACCATACAAGCGTATACGGCTGTTGCCGTCTTTTGGTGGAAAGAGTTCGTTGCGCAAAAGAAATATAAGTAGATTTATAAACAAACAGCTTTATAAATGCTTATATTTTCAAAAGACATGAATATAGGGAAGGGGGTGGCAACATGCCAACAATTAACCAGCTAGTCCGTAAAGGACGCCAAGCGAAAGTCGTTAAATCGAAATCGCCGGCATTGCAAAAAGGTTTCAACGCATTGAAACGTGAAGCTACAAACATCAGCGCTCCTCAAAAACGCGGTGTGTGCACTCGTGTAGGTACAATGACTCCTAAGAAACCGAACTCCGCGCTTCGTAAGTATGCGCGTGTACGTCTAACTAACCGCGTAGAGGTTACAGCGTACATTCCGGGTATCGGACATAACCTGCAAGAGCATAGCGTTGTATTGATTCGTGGCGGACGGGTAAAAGACCTTCCAGGGGTTCGTTATCATATCGTTCGTGGCGCACTTGATACTGCAGGCGTTAATAACCGTAACCAATCTCGTTCGAAATACGGAACGAAACGTCCGAAAGTTAAAAAATCATAAGTATAACCCTGACGGGTCATTGAAATGCTAGAAATAGCGACTATTAGAAGAAAGGGGGACTTTCTCATGCCACGCAAAGGTCCTGTAACGAAACGCGATGTGCTTCCAGATCCGCTGTATAACAGCAAACTGGTAACACGCCTAATCAACCGCATTATGCTTGACGGTAAAAGAGGCGTTGCACAAACACTATTGTATGATGCTTTCAAACTGATTCAAGAACGCACGGGTAAAGATCCGATGGAAGTGTTCGAAGCTGCTTTGAAAAATATTATGCCAGTACTTGAGGTTAAAGCACGCCGTGTCGGCGGTGCAAACTATCAAGTGCCTATCGAAGTTAAACCAGAGCGCCGTACGGCACTTGGTCTCCGTTGGCTCGTGAACTACTCACGTAACCGCGGTGAGAAAACGATGGAAGAGCGTTTAGCTGCTGAAATCACAGATGCATCCAATAACACTGGCGCAGCTGTTAAGAAGCGCGAAGACACTCACAAAATGGCTGAAGCAAACAAAGCATTTGCTCACTACCGCTGGTAGGATTCTAACATTCGAGAGGAGACCATTTTATGTCAAGAGAGTTCTCCTTGAACAATACGCGTAACATCGGGATCATGGCGCATATTGATGCTGGTAAAACAACTACAACTGAACGGATCTTGTTCTTCACGGGCCGTACCCACAAAATCGGAGAAGTGCATGAAGGTGCAGCTACGATGGACTGGATGGAACAAGAACAAGAGCGCGGTATTACGATTACGTCTGCCGCGACAACCGCTCAATGGAATGGACACCGCATCAATATTATCGACACCCCGGGACACGTTGACTTCACAGTAGAAGTTGAGCGTTCCCTGCGCGTTTTGGACGGGGCCGTTGGAGTTTTCAGTGCGAAAGAAGGAGTCGAGCCACAGTCCGAGACTGTATGGCGTCAAGCTGACCGTTACAACGTTCCGCGGATCGCATACGTCAACAAAATGGACATCATTGGTGCTGACTTCCTAAACGTTATCAAAGATATGCGTGAGCGTCTTCAAGCAAACGCTGTTGCCATTCAAATTCCGATTGGCGCTGAGTCTGACTTTGTCGGCGTTATCGATATCGTTGAACGTGTAGCTTACAAGTATAAAGACGACACAGGTAAAGATCCTATTCAAGTTGAAATCCCTTCGGAGTATGCTGACCAAGTGGAAGAGCTTCGTACGGAATTGATTGAAAAGGTAGCAGAGCTTGACGAAGAGCTGACAATGAAATATCTGGAAGGCGAAGAAATTTCAATTCCAGAAATCAAAGCAGCACTGCGTAAAGGCGTTTGCGAAGTTAAAATCTTCCCTGTTATCGTTGGATCTTCCTACCGTAACAAAGGTGTTCAACTGATGTTGGATGCGGTTGTAGACTACCTTCCATCTCCTCTTGATGTACCAGCTATTAAAGGTACAACTGAAGACGGCGAAGAAGGCGAACGTCCATCATCCGATTCAGAGCCGTTCTCGGCTTTGGCATTCAAAATCATGACGGATCCTTACGTTGGTAGATTGACGTTCTTCCGTGTGTACTCAGGAATTCTGAAATCCGGTTCTTATGTTCTTAACTCAACTAAGGGCAAACGCGAACGGATTGGACGTATTCTTCAAATGCACGCGAACGCTCGTCAAGAGATTTCTGAAGTGTATGCAGGCGATATCGCTGCAGCAGTTGGACTTAAAGATACGACGACTGGGGACACTCTTTGCGACGAGAAGAACATTATCATTCTTGAATCAATGAACTTCCCTGAGCCGGTTATCTCGGTTGCTATCGAACCAAAAACGAAAGCTGACCAAGATAAACTAGGTATCGCTATTTCCAAGCTGGCAGAAGAAGATCCTACTTTCCGTGCACATACGGACGAAGAAACTAACCAGACAATCATTTCTGGTATGGGTGAGCTTCACCTTGAGATTCTCGTTGACCGTATGTTCCGCGAATTCAAAGTTGAAACTAACGTTGGTAAACCGCAAGTTGCTTACCGCGAAACGTTCCGTGAAGCTGCGAAGGTTGAAGGTAAGTTCGTTCGTCAGTCCGGTGGTAAAGGTCAATTCGGTCATTGTTGGGTTGAATTCTCACCACTTGAGCCAGGTTCAGGCTTTATTTTCGAAAACAAAACAGTCGGTGGATCAATTCCTCGTGAATTTATCGCTCCTATCCAAGCTGGTATCGAAGAGTCAATGAAGAACGGTGTAGTAGCCGGCTTCCCGCTCGTTGATGTCAAAGCTGTTGTTGTTGACGGATCTTACCATGATGTTGACTCCTCGGAGATGGCGTTTAAAATTGCAGGATCGATGGCGCTTAAAGCTGCCAAAGACAAATGTAAGCCAGTTCTTCTTGAGCCAATCATGAAAGTAGAAGTTACTGTTCCTGAAGAGTACATGGGCGATGTTATGGGTATGCTTAACTCCCGTCGTGGTCGTATCGAAGGTATGGATACTCGTGCAGGTGCACAAATTATCCGTTCCAAGGTGCCTCTCTCCGAGATGTTTGGTTATTCCACAACACTACGTTCCGGTACACAAGGACGCGGCGTATTCTCCATGGAACTTTCTCACTATGAAGAAGTTCCAAAATCGATCTCTGAAGAGATCATTGCTAAGAACAAAGGCGAGTAATCGTTTTTGTCCTTCTAAACCAATTGCTTTTGGCCGTCAGCTAAGTTTGCTTGCAAACCAGATGCCGGCCCACACATAAAAAATTCATGATATATTGAGGAGGCTCAAGTTCAATGGCTAAGGCTAAATTTGAACGTAACAAACCGCACGTTAATATCGGTACTATCGGTCACGTCGATCACGGTAAAACGACTTTGACTGCAGCTATCACAACTGTACTTTCCAAAAAATACGGCGGTGCAGCAATCGCATTCGACCAAATCGATAAAGCTCCAGAAGAGCGCGAGCGCGGTATCACGATCTCGACAGCTCACGTTGAGTATGAGACGCCAGCTCGTCACTACGCTCACGTTGACTGCCCAGGTCACGCCGACTATGTAAAAAACATGATCACTGGTGCTGCTCAAATGGACGGAGCTATTCTTGTAGTATCCGCTACTGACGGTCCTATGCCACAAACTCGTGAGCACATCTTGCTTTCGAAACAAGTAGGCGTACCTTACATCGTTGTATTCTTGAACAAATGCGACATGGTTGAAGACGAAGAGCTTCTTGAGTTGGTAGAAATGGAAGTTCGTGACCTTCTTTCCGAGTATGAGTTCCCAGGCGACGACACTCCGATCATTCGTGGTGCAGCTCGTGAAGCTCTTGCTAACCCAGAAGGCCCTTGGGCTGAAAAAATCATCGAGCTCTTCGAGCAAGTTGATACTTACATCCCAACTCCTGAGCGCGACACAGCTAAGCCTTTCCTTATGCCTGTCGAGGACGTATTCACAATCACTGGCCGTGGTACAGTTGCTACAGGTCGCGTAGAGCGTGGCGTTATCAAAGTCGGCGACGAGGTAGAAATTATCGGTCTTGCTGAAGAATCCCGTAAGTCCGTAGTAACAGGCGTTGAAATGTTCCGTAAATTGCTTGACTCCGCTCAAGCTGGGGACAACGTAGGTGCATTGCTTCGTGGTGTAGACCGCAGCAACATCGAGCGTGGACAAGTTTTGGCTAAACCGGGTTCGGTTAAACCACACACTAACTTCACTGCACAAATCTACGTTCTTACAAAAGAAGAGGGTGGCCGTCACAAGCCTTTCTTCACTGGCTACCGTCCACAGTTCTACTTCCGTACAACTGACGTAACGGGTATCATCAACCTGCCAGAAGGCACTGAGATGGTTATGCCTGGCGACAACATCACTGTAACGGTTGAGCTTATCGCTCCAATCGCTGTTGAAGAGGGAACTCGTTTCTCTATTCGTGAAGGCGGCCGTACAGTAGGCGCTGGCGCTGTAGCTTCTATCCAAAAATAATTGATGGCGGCTTAGCCGCTGTGAATAACAAAAGCCCTCACTTCGGTGAGGGCTTTTGATTTTTTATTTTTCATGCGGAATATGACGAACTATAGTTCGTTTTACTTATTTTTACAGCGAACTAATGATTGACGGCATTCTCTTGCACATTTAATATTAATGAATAGTAAGTAAAGGTCGTCCAAGCTCGTTAAGAATCAGTCACTCACGTACAGGCATTAGCTTTAATGAGAGAAAGCGATGATGCTTTGCTGTATATGATTAATCCCTGAAGGGCTTCATTGCAAGGCGACTTATATGATGAGAGGGGTTTAATGAATGAACAGAAAATTTTGGCTTACATTAGCTTTGGCATCGTTTATGGTCGTAACGGCGGCGTGCGGTGCGAACACGGGGAAAACGAGTAACGAGAGTGAAGGCAATACTGCAGGTTCGGGCAATACTACCGAGAAAACGTACAAGATTGCTGTATCACAAATCGTAGAACATCCATCGCTTGACGCAACATACGACGGTTTTGTAGCTGCCCTTAAGGATGCTGGAATTGAAGAAGGTAAAAACCTTGAAATTGATTTCAATAATGCACAAGGCGACTCTGCTAATATTAAAACCATTTCTCAAAAAATCGCCAGTAGCAAAAGCGATCTTGCATTAGGGATTGCTACTCCAACCGCTCAGGCTCTTGCAGATGACGTGAAGGACATTCCCGTTTTGTTTGCGGCTGTAACCGATCCGATTGATGCGGGTATCGTAACGCAATTGGAAGCGCCAGGCGGCAATATTACAGGAGCGTCGGATACAAATCCGGCCGCGATTACTGAAACAATGGATTTTATCGCTACTCAAATTCCGGATGTCAAAAATGTTGGTCTTATTATAAATGAAGGTGAGCAAAACGCAGTTATTATGGGAGATATCGCGGAAAAAGCACTTGAGAAGCATGGCATTAAGCTGATCAAAGCTTCCGTTGCCAATTCTTCGGACGTAAAGCAAGCGGCGGATTCGCTGGTCGGCCGCGTAGATGCGATCTATATCACACTTGATAATATGGTTGTTACCGGTGCGGATGCGATCATCGAAGTCGCTAACGAAAACGATATACCTT
This sequence comes from Paenibacillus sp. LPE1-1-1.1, assembly GCF_040676435.1. Classification (NCBI taxonomy): domain Bacteria; kingdom Bacillati; phylum Bacillota; class Bacilli; order Caryophanales; family Paenibacillaceae; genus Paenibacillus; species Paenibacillus sp. LPE1-1-1.1. Next base: position 28,114 of record NZ_JBEGHY010000003.1, on the reverse strand, counting down.
TCTTCTCTGCAGATCGCGACACCGTTGAAAAAGGTGCATTTGCGGCTGTTGGCTTCAAGTATTATGATCATGGCTATGAAGTTGGACAAATGGCTGTAGAGATTTTGAAAAACGGTAAGAACCCGGGCGAGATGAATGTTACCGTTCCGCAGAAGCTTGATTTTATTTTCAACATGAAAGCAGCAGCTGAGCAGGGCATTACAGTCACTGAAGAAATGAAGGCTCTCGTAAAAGACCAAGAAAACAACATCATTGAGTAAGTTCCGAAACTTTGGCTCAAAATAAAACGAATCATGTACTTGGGGTGATCGGGTTACTCGTTCACCCCCTTGTTATGAAAAGGAGTGATGTCATTTGTTCGCATCAATGCAAGGAGCTGTGGAAAGCGGATTATTGTATGCGCTAATGGCTCTTGGAGTATATATAACTTTCCGGATTCTTGATTTTCCGGATTTAACGGTGGATGGAAGTTTTACGACAGGAGCAGCTATCGGTACGGTGCTTACCGTTAACGGAACGGCTCCATGGCTCGCCGTATTATGCGCATTTATTGGCGGAGCTATAGCGGGCATATGCACTGGCCTACTGCACACTAAAGGTAAAGTAAATGGACTCTTATCAGGGATCATCATGATGATTGCGCTTTATTCCATTAATCTTAGAATAATGGGCAAACCCAATTTATCATTAAGGGGCCATGAAAATCTTTTCGAAAATGTCCCTACGTTTACCGTAATGATTGTGTTTGTCGTGATTGTTAAGGTTGTGCTCGATCTCTTTTTCCGTACTGATATCGGTTTAAGCCTCCGGGCTACCGGAGACAATTCGCGTATGATTCGGAGTTTTGGTGCCAATACCGATATTACGACGATTTTTGGCATTGCTTTGTCTAATGCGCTTGTTGCGACTTCTGGCGCATTGGTGGCACAGTACCAAAAGTATGCCGATAACAGCATGGGCATCGGTATGATTGTCATTGGACTTGCATCGGTTATTATCGGTGAAGCGATTTTTGGAGCGAAAACAATTTTCAGAGCGACTTTGGCTGTCGTGCTTGGATCAATAATTTACCGAATCATTTATGCGTTCGCACTTCGCGTGGAGTGGTTGGAAGCATCGGATATGAAGCTGATTACAGCTATTATTATCATCTTTGCTTTGGTTGTCCCTTCTGCCCGCAGAGTGTGGAAACAAAAAAATACCGCAAAGAAACGAACTGCAGAAATGCTTGCTGCTCTTGATAAGGCACAACCGGGAGGTGGGCGCTAATGTTAGAGATCGCAAGAGTATCCAAGCTGTTTAACCCTGGTACGGTAGATGAGAAAACGGCGCTGGTCGGCGCTAACCTGAATATGAAGCCGGGAGATTTTATTACGGTAATCGGAAGCAATGGCGCAGGCAAGTCTACGCTAATGAATATTATTTCAGGCGTGATGAAACCGGATGCCGGCGAAGTTCGGATTGATGGGCAAAATATAAGCCAGCTTACCGAATATCAACGCAGCCGCTGGATTGGACGCGTATTCCAAGATCCGATGGCGGGCACTGCGCCGCGTATGTCGATAGAAGAAAATTTGGCTACTGCTTACGCACGAGGGAAATCGCGCGGATTTTCCTTCGGCGTAACGCGAGCAAAGCGCGCAATTTTCAAGCAAGAGCTTCAGCGCCTCGGTATTGGCCTTGAAAACAGGCTGGGAGCTAAAGTCGGATTGCTGTCAGGCGGGGAGCGGCAAGCGCTTAGCCTTCTCATGGCTACCTTTACGCGACCGCAGATTCTTCTGCTTGACGAACATACGGCAGCGCTTGACCCGTCAAGAGCAGAACTTATTACGAGGTTGACGGAAACTCTCGTGAGGGAAATGAAATTAACGACCTTGATGGTTACGCATAATATGGAACAAGCCATTCGTCTTGGCAATCGTCTCATTATGATGGATAAAGGCCGAATTATTCTTGATGTGCCGGAGGATCGCAAAAAGGATCTTACGGTAGAACAGCTGCTTGGCGAATTCGAACTTATCAGCGGAAAGAAGCTTGCAGATGACCGGATTGTTTTAGGCTAAGTTCAATTGAATAAATCGATTGTTTGAAAATACGATGCAATCATAAACGCAGCGGCTATAGCCGCTGCGTTTAGTATGTTGGCGTTATTTGGCGGTGTCTTTTCGGCCGTAAGGTGTATATAATCAGATTGCGCCCATTAAGTCCGTCATTATAAATGGCATGTTCTAAAACCTTGTAATAAGGGACATAATGGGCCGTATGAAGTGCAAGCCATTTTTGTCAGTTGGCAGCAGCGATATTTGTTTCTTCTATAATATAGCTGTAAAAGCTATTTCGTGGTTTGCATTGAGTTATCCCATTACAGCAGCTGTTCATGTTAAACATGGATGCTCACACTCTCGATTTATGGAATGATATCGTCTTTGAAAATGAGTTTAGAATAATCTTAAACTTTATGTTGCAATTGCCTATTGGATTCGGTATAATATTGACTGTTGGTCTGACGTTGCGATGATGTGAGAGGTTGCCGACACACCCGGCCCCTTTGCCATGGGGCATGTGCAGGGTTTTCTTACGGAGTATGTCCGATAATAAATTGGGCGAAAGAAGGAGGGACTTATATGGCAAAGCAAAAGATTCGTATCCGCTTGAAAGCATACGATCACAGAATTCTTGATCAATCCGCAGAGAAAATCGTTGAAACTGCAAAACGTTCCGGTGCAGGCGTATCCGGGCCGATTCCGTTGCCAACGGAAAAGCAAATCATCACCATTCTCCGTGCGGTACACAAGTACAAGGATTCCAGGGAGCAATTCGAACAACGCACTCATAAGCGTTTGATCGACATTGTAAACCCAACGCCGCAAACGGTTGATGCGTTGATGCGCCTGGATTTACCATCCGGTGTAGATATCGAAATCAAACTGTAATATCAGCATATGCGATCATAGGAAGGAAATGAGGTGTCAACATGAAAGGTATCTTAGGAAAAAAACTTGGTATGACTCAAGTGTTTACTGCAGAAGGTAACGTCGTTCCTGTAACGGTTATCGAAGCTGGACCTTGCGTAGTACTACAGAAGAAAGATCAAGAGAACGACGGCTATGAAGCTGTTCAATTTGGTTTCTCCGATAAAAAGGAAAGCAGATCGAACAAACCTGAAGCTGGTCACGCCAAAAAGGCAAATGCAACACCTAAGCGCTACGTTCGTGAAATTCGCGGCATTAACTTGGGCGATTATGAAGTTGGCCAAGAAGTTAAAGCTGACCTTTTCACAGAGGGCGAATTCGTTGACGTAACAGGTATTTCTAAAGGTAAAGGCTTTGCCGGCGTTATCAAACGTTGGGGACAAAGCACGGGTCCTATGTCTCACGGTTCCCGTTACCACCGTGGACCAGGTTCGATGGGTTCTATCCAAGCGAACCGTGTACCGAAGGGCAAACGCCTTCCAGGACATATGGGTCACGAAACAATCACGATCCAAAAGCTTGAAGTTATCCGTGTAGATGCAGAACGTAACGTTCTTCTAATAAAAGGTTCGATTCCGGGCCCGAAAAACGGATTCGTAAAAGTTAAACAAACAGTTAAGAACTAATTGCTCTTAAAGAAAGGAGGAACAGGAAATGCCTAAAGTAACAGTATATAACGTGAGCGGCGCGCAAGTGGGCGAGCTTGAACTGGCTGAAACGGTTTTCGGTATTCAACCAAATGTTCATGTTTTGCACAGTGCTGTTGTTAACCAACAAGCATCTGAACGCTTCGGCAATCACAAAACTAAAGGACGCTCCGAAGTACGCGGCGGCGGTCGTAAACCTTGGAAACAAAAAGGTACTGGCCGTGCTCGTCAAGGTAGCATTCGCTCCCCGCAATGGGTTGGCGGCGGTGTAGTATTCGGACCGACTCCACGCTCATACGGTTTCAAGCTTCCTAAGAAAGTTCGTCGTCTAGCGATTAAATCGGCATTGTCATCGAAAGTGATTGCAAACGAAATTATCGTATTGGATCAACTGACATTTGCAGCTCCTAAGACGAAAGAATTCGCAGCAATCCTAAGCAACCTTAAAGTTGGCCGCAAAGCTCTTGTAGTAACGGCTAACTATGAAGATAACGTAGCATTGTCTGCTCGTAACATCCCAGGTGTTAAATTCGTTGCAGCTGACGGCATTAATGTTCTGGATGTATTGGTGCATGACAACCTTATCATCACTAAAGAAGCAGTAGAGAAAGTACAGGAGGTGCTTGCGTAATGAAAAATCCACGCGATATTATCAAGCGCCCGGTTATCACGGAACGTACGAGCGATTACATGGTTGATAAAAAGTATGTGTTTGAAGTAGATCTTCGTTCAAACAAAACAGAAATCAAACTTGCGATTGAGCAAATTTTTAAAGTAAAAGTAACCGGCGTTAACACAATGCGTGTTGCGGGTAAACCAAAACGTTATGGTAAACATAGCGGATACAGACCGGATTGGAAAAAAGCGATCGTTCAACTGAGCGCTGACAGCAAAGAACTTGAATTCTTTGAAACGTCTGTTTAGAAAAGGAGGGAATCGAAGTGCCTATTAAAAAGTACAAACCGACATCTCCAGCTCGTCGTAACATGTCCGTCTCGACTTTCGAAGAGATCACGACAAGTACACCGGAGAAATCGTTGCTTGCTCCGCTTTTCAAAAAAGCTGGACGTAACAACCAAGGTAAAATTACGGTTCGTCACCATGGCGGCGGACACAAACGTAAATACCGTATTATCGACTTCAAACGTACAAAAGATGGTATCGTTGGTAATGTAGCATCGATCGAATACGATCCGAACCGTTCATCCAACATCGCTTTGATCCATTACGTAGATGGTGAAAAAGCATATATCATCGCGCCTAAAGGCTTGAAAGTCGGAGATCAAATCACTTCTGGTGTTGGCTCTGATATTAAACCGGGTAATGCTTTGCCGCTTGTTAATATCCCAGTCGGTACAGTTATCCACAACATCGAATTGAAACCAGGCAAAGGCGGACAACTTGTTCGTGCAGCTGGAACTAGTGCTCAACTTCTTGGTAAAGAAGATAACTACGTTTCCGTTCGTTTGTCTTCAGGTGAAGTTCGCCGTATCTTGAACACTTGCCGTGCTACAATTGGTTCTGTTGGTAACGAAGATCACGAACTCGTGAAAATCGGTAAAGCCGGCCGTAACCGTTGGCTCGGAAATCGTCCTCAAGTACGTGGTGTTGTCATGAACCCTAACGATCACCCACACGGTGGTGGTGAAGGCCGTGCTCCGATCGGACGCAAATCGCCAATGTCGCCTTGGGGTAAACCAACTCTTGGTTACAAAACGCGTAAGAAGAAAAAAGCATCGAGCCAATACATTATTCGTCGTCGCACGAAATAATAGTTGCTTGATAAAAACCGCGTGATACGAATGTATCGCTACCGCTTAGGTGAAGGGAGGAACACAAATGGGTCGCAGTTTAAAGAAAGGGCCGTTTATTGACGGTTACCTGCTTAAAAAAGTCGAGGTATTGAACGAAAGCGAGAAAAAAGTCGTTATCAAAACCTGGTCCCGCCGCTCGACCATTTTCCCGCAATTCATTGGTCACACGTTTGCAGTGTATGACGGACGCAAGCACGTGCCGGTATATGTAACGGAAGATATGGTTGGACACAAACTTGGTGAATTTGCACCAACTCGTACGTATAAAGGCCATGCTGGTGAAGACAAAAAAACGGGCAGACGTTAATTTGCCCTTAAACATCTCTAACTGAACGAGAGGAGGTTCCTACATGCCAGAAGCTAAAGCGCACGCTAAATTTATCCGTATTGCTCCCCGTAAAGCACAGCTTGTTGCGGATTTGATTCGCGGTAAACAAGTTGGCGAAGCAATCGCGATTTTGCGTCACACGCCTAAGTCTGCATCCCCAATTTTGGAGAAGCTGCTGAACTCTGCAATTGCTAACGCTGAGCATAACTATCAGCTTGACGTAAACAAATTGTTTATCTCGCAAGCCTTCGTTAACCAAGGGCCAACGATGAAACGTTTCCGTCCTCGTGCGATGGGTCGCGCAAGCCGGATCAATAAAAGAACCAGCCACATTACCTTGGTGGTATCTGAAAAATAAGGAGGGATTACGTGTGGGTCAAAAGGTAAATCCAGTAGGCTTCCGGGTCGGAGTTATCCGTGATTGGGAGTCCAAATGGTTCGCGGGCAAAGATTTCGGCGATCTTCTTATGGAAGACGTTAAAATCCGTGAATACTTGAAAAACAAGCTGAAAGACGCAGCAGTTTCTCACATCGAGATCGAACGTGCAGCTAACCGCGTGAACGTAACGATCCAAACCGCAAAACCAGGTATGGTTATTGGTAAAGGCGGTTCCGAAGTAGAAAACCTTCGTACTGAGCTTGGTAAAATCACTAAAGGCAAAAAAGTACACATCAATATCTCTGAAATCAAACATGCAGATCTTGACGCTATTCTTGTAGCTGAAAGCATCGCACAACAACTTGAGCGTCGTGTATCTTTCCGTCGCGCATTGAAGCAAGCAATTCAACGCTCCATGCGTTCAGGTGCTAAAGGGATCAAAACCGCAGTTAGCGGTCGTCTCGGTGGCGCGGAAATCGCACGTTCGGAAGGCTACAGCGAAGGAACAGTTCCACTTCATACACTACGTGCTGATATTGACTACGGCACGGCTGAAGCGGCTACAACATACGGCCGTATCGGCGTAAAAGTATGGATCTATCGCGGCGAAGTCCTTCCGACTAAGAAGAAAGCTCCCCAGGAAGGAGGCAACTAATCATGTTGGTACCTAAACGTGTCAAACACCGCAAACAACAACGCGGTCATATGAAGGGTCGCGCTAAAGGCGGCACTACAGTAGCATTCGGCGAATTTGGTCTTCAAGCTCTAGAACCATCATGGATCACTAACCGTCAGATCGAAGCGGCTCGTATTGCTATGACTCGCTACATCAAACGTGGCGGTAAAGTATGGATCAAAATTTTCCCTGCCAAACCAATTACTCAAAAGCCTCTTGAAGTGCGTATGGGTAGTGGTAAAGGTAACGTTGAGAAATGGGTAGCCGTAGTTAAACCAGGTAAAATCCTGTTTGAACTTGCTGGTGTATCCGAAGAAACCGCTCGTGAAGCGATGCGTCTTGCGGCTCATAAATTGCCTATCAAGACTAAATTCGTGAAGCGTGAAGAAGTGGGTGGTGAAGCAAATGAAAGCTAGTGAATTTAGAAACCTAACCTCTGCTGAGCTTGAACAACAGGTCGCTGGTTTTAAAGAAGAGCTTTTCAATCTTCGTTTCCAACTGGCTACTGGCCAATTGGATAACCCGACTCGGATCCGTGATGTGCGTAAAGGAATTGCTCGTGCTAAAACGATTTTGCGTGAAAGAGAACTCGGAATTAGCAGCTAGTTTATCCCTTACAAGAATGCATAAACACGGCTGAAGGAAGGAGGAAGAACATGAGCGAACGCAATGCCCGTAAAGTTCTAATTGGCAAAGTGGTAAGCGACAAGATGGACAAAACAATCGTGGTTGCTATCGAAACATACAAAAAACACGATTTGTACCATAAACGCATTAAAGTTACGAAAAAATTTAAGGCGCATGATGAGAACGGCCAAGCGAAAATTGGCGACATCGTGAAAATCATGGAGACTCGTCCGCTATCGAAAGACAAACGCTTCAGACTTGTAGAAGTTGTTGAAGTTGCTGTCATTATCTAATGAGCGTATGCAGTGCCTGAGCATTTTTCCGAAAGGAGGACGTTGAAATGATTCAACCATTTTCGCGCTTAGCGGTTGCTGACAACTCCGGCGCAAAACAATTGATGTGTATCCGTGTACTCGGTGGAACAGGACGTCGCGTTGGTCACATCGGCGATTTGATCGTTTGCTCAGTAAAACAAGCAACACCTGGCGGCGTTGTCAAAAAGGGTGACGTTGTTAAAGCGGTTATCGTTCGTACAAAACGTTCGGTTCGTCGTAAAGACGGTTCGTACATCGCGTTTGACGAAAACGCAGCTGTAATTGTTAAAGAAGACAAAAGCCCACGCGGTACTCGTATCTTTGGACCTGTTGCCCGTGAACTTCGCGATAAAGATTTCATGAAAATCGTATCGCTAGCTCCAGAAGTTATCTAAGAACAATATAAGCTTGAAAGCACAAGCGTGCAGGAGGTGTAACTCATGCCAAGGCTGAAAAAAGTACTCGAATCCCATAACAATAAATTGCACGTGAAAAAAGACGACACGGTTATCGTCATTACCGGTAAAGACAAAGGTAAGAAGGGCCGCGTTATCGCTGCGTATCCGCGTGAAAACCGCGTACTCGTAGAAGGTGTTAACACTGTTAAGAAACATACTCGTCCATCGCAAGCTAATCCACAGGGCGGTATTATCGAACAAGAAGCGCCAATTCACGTTTCAAACGTTATGCATATCGATCCGAAAAGCGGTAAAGTAACACGTATCGGATACAAAGTGCTCGACAACGGCAAGAAAGTTCGGATCGCGAAACGTTCCGGAGAAGTAATCGACTAATCGTTACGGTAGGAAAGGAGGTCCATGATCAATGGCAGCAAGATTGAAAGGTCGTTTCTTAAACGAAATAACTCCTGCTCTTATGCAGAAGTTCAACTATACGTCTGTTATGCAAGTGCCGAAAATTGAGAAGGTAGTTATCAACATGGGGGTAGGCGAAGCGGTTTCCAATTCAAAAATCCTTGATGTAGCAGTTGAAGAACTACGTATCATTTCCGGTCAAAAACCAGTCGTTACTCGTGCGAAGAAGTCTATTGCAGGCTTCAAGCTTCGTGAGAACATGCCAATCGGGGTTAAAGTTACATTGCGCGGTGAGCGTATGTACCACTTCCTTGATAAACTGTTCAACATTTCTCTTCCGCGTGTACGTGACTTCCGCGGTGTATCGAACAAAGCTTTCGACGGCCGTGGTAACTATACGCTTGGCTTGAAAGAGCAATTGATATTCCCAGAGATCGAGTACGATAAAGTCGATAAAGTGCGCGGTATGGACATCGTCATCGTCACGACGGCAAAAACGGACGAAGAATCTCGTGAATTGCTGACCCAAATGGGCATGCCGTTCACGAAGTAATCCACTTTTAGGAGGTGTAATACCCAGTGGCAAAAACTTCGATGAAAGTGAAGCAACAACGCGCCCCGAAATTTAAAGTGCGTGCATATACGCGCTGTGAGCGTTGCGGCCGTCCGCATTCTGTTTTGCAAAAGTTTAAAATTTGCCGGATTTGTTTCCGTGAGTTAGCACATAAGGGCCAGATTCCTGGCGTTAAAAAAGCAAGCTGGTAATCAGCCTAGTTTGGGAAGGAGGTTAACACAATGGTTATGTCTGATCCGGTTGCAGATATGTTGACGCGCATTCGTAATGCGAATGTAGTTCGTCACGAAACCGTGGAAATGCCCGCTTCGAAAATGAAGAAGCAAATCGCTGAGATTTTGAAGCGCGAGGGTTTTATCCGCGACGCTGAATATATCGAAGACAACAAACAAGGGATTATCCGTATTTTCTTGAAATACGGCCCTAACCAAGAGCGCGTAATTACTGGCTTGAAACGTATTTCGAAACCAGGCCTTCGCGTTTATACACAATCAACTGAAATCCCTCGTGTACTCGGTGGACTTGGAATTGCTATCATTTCCACTTCCAAAGGGATTATGACTGATAAAGAAGCTCGTCAGGTTAAATCCGGCGGCGAAGTAGTTTGCTACGTTTGGTAAGTAACAAGTCACAAAGATAGGAGGTGTAACAATGTCCCGTATTGGTCGCAAACCAATCCAAGTGCCTAACGGCGTAACAATCAGCTTGGACAACACAGTAATTACTGTAAAAGGACCGAAAGGATCGCTTTCCCGTGAAATTCACAAAGAAATGAAAGTGAATGTAACGGAAACGGAAATCCAAGTAGAACGTCCTTCCGATAATAAATTGCATCGCTCGTTGCACGGAACAACTCGCAGCGTCATCGCTAACATGGTGAGCGGCGTTACTGAAGGCTTCTCCAAAAACTTGGAGCTAGTAGGCGTTGGTTACCGTGCAAATAAAGCTGGGGATAAAATCGTTCTTAACGTTGGTTACTCTCACCCAGTCGAGATTGCTCCAGATAATGGAATCGAGTTTGAAGTACCTGCTAACACGAAAATCACTGTTCGCGGTATCGATAAAGAGCTCGTTGGTGCAACTGCTGCAAAAATTCGTTCCGTACGTGAACCAGAACCGTATAAAGGTAAAGGTATTAAGTACGAAGGCGAACGCATCATCCGCAAAGAAGGTAAAGCTGGTAAGAAAAAATAAGCAAACAGCCCGTTTGCTTAAGATAGCGTCTTAAGGCTGAAAGAAAGGAGTGAACTTTGTATGATTACGAAAGGCGACAAAAACAAGGCACGTCTAAAAAGACACCTTCGTGTTCGTAAAAAAATTAACGGTACAGCTGCACGTCCGCGTCTATCTGTATTCCGTTCCTCCAAGCATATGTATGCTCAATTAATCGACGATGTTTCAGGCGTAACAATCGTTTCTGCATCCACACAGGATAAAGAACTGACTGAAGTTGTTGGCAACGGTGGTAACATCGATGCAGCGAGCAAAGTCGGAGAATTGATTGCGAAACGCGCTCAAGCTAAGGGTGTAACCCAAGTAGTATTTGACCGCGGCGGTTACTTGTATCACGGCAGAATTCAGGCGCTTGCTACAGCAGCTCGCGAAGCTGGCCTAGAATTCTAATCGACTTTATTTATAAGGAGGTTAAACGACTTGCGTGTAGATCCAAATACGTTAGAACTGACTGAAAAAGTTGTTAATATCAATCGCGTATCTAAAGTTGTAAAAGGCGGACGCCGTTTCAGCTTTAGTGCACTTGTAGTAGTCGGCGACGGTAAAGGCTACGTTGGCGCAGGGATCGGTAAAGCAGGCGAAGTACCTGATGCAATCCGCAAAGGTATCGAAGATGCTAAGAAAAACCTGATCCACGTTCCAATCGTTGGCACGACTATTCCCCACCTTGTTCTCGGACATTTCGGAGCAGGTGAAGTTCTTCTGAAGCCAGCTTCTGAAGGTACTGGCGTTATCGCCGGCGGCCCGGTTCGTGCAGTTCTCGAACTTGCTGGTGTCGGCGACATCTTGACGAAATCGCTAGGTTCTTCGAACTCCATGAATATGGTTAACGCAACGCTTGAAGGTCTTTCCCGTCTTAAACGCGTGGAAGAAGTTGCAAAGCTACGTGGAAAAACAGTCGAAGAGCTGTTACGCTAAGGAGGGAAATAAGATGGCAAAATTGCAAATCACCCTCGTTCGCAGTTTAATCGGTCGCAACGAGAAACAACGTGCAACGGTTGAATCTTTCGGTCTTAAAAAGATTCGTCAGGCAGTTGTTTTGAACGATAGCCCAGCTGTCCGTGGCATGGTTAACACTGTTAGTCACTTGGTAAAAGTAGAAGAAGTACAAGAATAGCATGTAGTTCCAAGAAATAAATAAGGAGGTGCACGAACGATGAAATTGCATGAGCTAGCACCAGCACCGGGCTCTACCCAAGCGCCAAAGCGTAAAGGTCGCGGTATCGGTTCCGGTAACGGTAAAACGGCCGGTAAAGGTCACAAAGGCCAAAACGCTCGTTCCGGCGGCGGCGTTCGTCCTGGTTTCGAGGGCGGACAAAACCCTTTGTATCGTCGAGTGCCGAAGCGTGGATTTAACAACCCCTTCCGCAAAGAGTACGCAATTGTCAACATTGAAGAGCTTAACGCGTTTGCAGCAGGAACTGAAGTCACTCCAGAAGTTCTTATCGAGACTGGGATCGTAAAGAACCCGCTCGCAGGAATTAAAATTTTGGGCAATGGTGAAGTTAGCGTTACACTTACTGTAAAAGCAAACAAGTTCTCTCAATCTGCGGTAGAGAAAATCCAGGCTGCCGGCGGTAAAACCGAGGTGATCTAATTGTTCAAGACCGTATCCAACATCTGGAAAGTGGCGGATCTTCGTACAAGGATCCTCTTTACCCTTTTCATCCTTTTGATTTACCGCATCGGGTCCTTTATTCCAGTACCCGGTGTAAACAAAGATGTGTTTAAGCAGGTTGATGCAGCCGGTGCGGATCTGTTCGGCTTGCTTAACACGTTTTCCGGCGGTGCTTTGTTCCAATTCTCCATCTTCGCAATCGGTATTACGCCATACATTACAGCGTCGATTATCGTTCAGTTGTTGTCTATGGATGTAATTCCTAAGTTTGCGGAATGGGCAAAGGAAGGCGAGAACGGTAAACGTAAACTCGCGCAAATCACTCGTTATGGAACGGTTGTTCTTGGTTTGGTCCAGGGTTTCGCAACAGCAATCGGCTTTAACCGTCAATACGGTTATGAAATGGTTGTTGGCGCAACATTCGTTGACTATTTACTCATTGCAATCATCCTGACTGCAGGTACTGCTTTCTTGATGTGGCTCGGTGAGCAAATTACGGAAAAAGGAATCGGAAATGGTATTTCCATTCTTATCTTTGCAGCAATTGCAGCTGGTATTCCTGGACACATTCGTACGATCTTCGAAGATCAATTCGTTGGTGCCCAAGATCAACTGTTCTTGAACATTATCAAAATGCTGCTGATCCTGATTGCGATCATCGCAATCATTGTCGGTGTTATATTCGTACAACAAGGTATTCGTAAAATTCCGGTTCAATACGCTAAGCGCGTGGTTGGACGGAAAATGTACGGCGGACAATCGACGCACATTCCGATGAAAGTGAACGGCGCAGGCGTTATCCCGGTCATTTTCGCGGTATCGCTTATCATGTTCCCGATTACGATTGCGCAGTTCTGGTCTACGCAGGCCTGGGCAAAATGGATTATTGACAATATGAACTATGACAGACCTCTTGGTATGGTATTGTACGTATTGTTAATTATCGGTTTTACCTTCTTCTATACATTCGTGCAAATTAATCCGGTTCAAATGGCTGATCAGATGAAGAAGAACGGCGGCTACATTCCTGGCATTCGTCCAGGCAAGCCAACATCGTCTTACTTGACTCGCGTTATGTCGCGGATCACGTTGACTGGTGCGATCTTCCTGGCTGTCATCTCTGTACTTCCAGTGTTCTTCGGAACGTTGGCAGGATTACCGCGCTCAGTGCAGCTAGGCGGCACCTCGCTCTTAATCGTTATCGGTGTTGCACTAGATACGATGAAGCAAATCGAGAGCCAGTTGATCAAACGCCATTACAAAGGGTTTATCAATAAATAACAATAGGTTCTGACCGGGCTTCCGCGTTCGTCAACTAGCGTTGTGCGGAGCCCGCCCGAGCCTATTGTGCTTAAAGCGAGGAACTCAGCAATGAACATTTTATTCATGGGCCCTCCGGGAGCCGGTAAAGGTACACAAGCTGAACGGATCGTTGAAGAGTTCGGTATTCCCCATATTTCCACTGGCGATGCTTTCCGCCTCGCTATGAAAGAAGGAACCGCACTTGGAATCAAAGCGAAGGAGTATGTCGATCAAGGCCTGCTCGTTCCCGATGAGATCACGAACGGTATTGTAAAGGAAAGACTCGAACAAGACGATTGCAAAAATGGATTCTTGCTCGACGGGTTTCCTCGCACACTGCAGCAAGCAGAAGCACTTGATGCTATGCTTGCGGAGCTCGGTCGCAGTATTGACCATGTTGTAAATTTAAAGGTTGACCGCAGTTTGCTGCTTGCTCGTTTGACGGGCAGACGCATATCGAAAACGACTGGTACGACTTATCATGTAATCTTTAACCCACCTAAGGTCGAAGGGATCTGCGACAAGGACGGCGGGGAATTGTATCAACGTTCAGACGATACAGAGGAAAAGGTCGGAACACGTTTGGATGAGTATTCATCCAAAACAGCGCCTCTACTCGATTACTACAGTGCTAAAGGTCTCCTTCGCGAAGTCGACGGTGAGAAGGATATTGATGTTGTAACATCCGACATTATTTCCAACTTGAGAGGTTCATTGTAATGATTATTTGCAAATCCGAATCGGAGCTGCGATATATGAGGGAAGCAGGACGCATTGTTGCGGAAACGCATCGATTGATGGCGGAGGCTGTGAAACCAGGCATCACGACTCGTGAGCTTGACCAAATCGCTGAAGCGTACATTAAGAGTCAAAATGCGATTCCTTCCTTCAAAGGTTACAATGGTTTTCCTTCCAGCATTTGCGCTTCTGTGAATGACGAGCTGGTGCACGGCTTCCCTGGTTCACGCAAGTTGAACGAAGGCGATATAATTAGTATCGATATCGGTGCGCAGTACGAAGGCTTTCATGGCGACTCAGCTTGGACCTATGCGGTTGGAGCAGTAACGCCTGAAGTTCAGAAGCTGCTTGAGGTAACGGAAGCATCGCTTTATGCGGGGCTTGCGCTCATCAAACCAGATATTAGACTATATACAATTTCGCATGCTATTCAAAAGGTAATTGAAGATGCAGGATTCTCCGTAGTAAGGGAATACGTAGGGCACGGAATCGGCGCGGACCTCCATGAGGAACCACAAATACCGAACTACGGCATACCAGATCGCGGACCTCGTCTGAAGACCGGAATGGTGCTTGCAATCGAACCAATGGTTAATATCGGTGAACGATATGTCCGTACGCTCGAAGACAATTGGACGGTTGTAACGGAAGACGGCTCATGGTGCGCTCATTTTGAGCATACAGTAGCTGTTACAGAGGACGGCTTTGAAATATTGACCATTTTGCCGAAGCAGCCATAAGTATGACGATGGAAGCTCGTCCCCAAATTGGTCAGTTCGTCAAAGTGCTTCGCGGTAAAGATGAGGAAAGCTATGCTATTATCCTAGCAATCGTCGATGATCGATTCGTCATGATTGCCGATGGCCATAAGCGCCGATTCGATCAGCCGAAGAAAAAGAACGTTCTACATCTCGAGTTACAGCCTGCAATTAGTTCGGAGGTTTCTGGCAGCATGCAAGAAACCGGCAGGGTGACCAACGCAAAGTTACGTTATGCTATTCAGAAGTATGTAAATGCGAAAGGAGAATGACGCTTGGCTAAGGAAGACATCATTGAGGTCGAAGGTACGGTTATTGAGCCGTTGCCGAATGCCACGTTCAAGGTGGAGCTGGAGAACGGTCACCAAATTCTCGCACATGTTTCCGGTAAGCTCAGAATGCACTTTATCCGCATCCTGACAGGAGACAAGGTGGTTATACAGTTATCGCCTTATGATTTATCAAAAGGGCGCATCACCTATCGTAAGTAAGCTGCAATAGCGGCTTGGTTACGAAAGATTCGGGAGGTAATCACAATGAAGGTTAGACCTTCGGTAAAGCCGATCTGCGAAAAATGCAAAGTCATTCGTCGCAAAGGCAACGTTATGGTGATTTGTGAAAATCCGAAACACAAACAAAAACAAGGATAGAAGGAGGGGAATATAGCCTATGGCACGTATAGCTGGTGTAGACTTGCCGCGTGACAAACGCGTCGAAATCGCCCTGACATACATTTTCGGTATCGGCAAAACAACGTCGCAAAAACTTTTGAATACTGCTGAAGTTAGCTACGACACTCGTGTTCGTGACTTGACAGAAGACGAACTTGCTCGCCTTCGCGAAGCAATCGACAAATCTGTTAAAGTAGAAGGCGACTTGCGTCGTGAAATTTCACTTAACATTAAACGTCTGACTGAAATCGGATGCTACCGTGGTCTTCGTCACCGTCGCGGCTTGCCTGTTCGCGGTCAACGTACGAAAACAAATGCGCGTACGCGTAAAGGTCCTCGTCGGACTGTAGCTAACAAGAAGAAATAAGAAGGGAGGATAATGGACAATGGCTAAACCAAAAAAAGTCGTTCGTACGAAACGTCGCGACCGGAAAAATATTGAGACTGGCGTTGCGCACATTCGCTCGACATTCAACAATACGATCGTTACGATCACGGATCCGCACGGAAATGCGATTTCATGGGCAAGCTCTGGTAACATGGGCTTCAAAGGCTCACGTAAAAGCACGCCTTTCGCAGCTCAAATGGCTGCTGAGACGGCTGCCAAAGCAGCAATGGAGCATGGCATGAGAACCGTCGAAGTGATGGTAAAAGGACCAGGCGCTGGCCGTGAAGCAGCAATTCGTTCGCTTCAAGCAGCTGGATTGGAAGTTAACCTCATTAAAGACGTAACACCAGTTCCTCACAACGGATGCCGTCCTCCGAAACGTCGTCGCGTATAGTTGGATCCGATGTGGTATCAAATAACAACAACTTGTGAATAATGGTTGTGAAGGTTTGGCATACTACAAGATTTGACTTAAAATAACGGTAAGCTAACGGAGCGACGTTTGAAGGAGGGTACTATTAGTGATTGAGATCGAAAAGCCGAAAATCGAAACCGTAGAACTGAATGATGAGGGAACTTACGGACGTTTTGTCGTCGAGCCGCTTGAACGCGGGTATGGCACGACGCTTGGAAATTCGCTTCGCCGAATTTTGTTGTCTTCGTTGCCGGGTGCAGCAGTAACCTCGGTTCAAATCGATGGAGTGCTTCACGAGTTCTCTACGGTTCCCGGAGTGATTGAGGATGTTACCGAAATCATTCTGAACCTGAAGGGCCTCTCGTTGAAAATCCACTCCGATGAAGAAAAGGTGTTGGAAATCGACGCGGATGGCGAAGGGAATATTACAGCGGGCGACATTCGTGCAGACAGCGATGTCGAGATTTTAAGCCCTGATCTTCACATCGCAACCTTGGCTTCCGGCGCGCGGCTCCATATGCGGGTTTTTGCTAATCGGGGACGCGGTTACGTGCAAGCGGACCGCAACAAGAAAGACGAGCAACCGATTGGGGTAATTCCCGTTGATTCGATATACACGCCAATTACTCGTGTAAATTACAGCGTTGAAAATACGCGTGTTGGTCAAGTTACTAACTACGACAAGCTCACGCTTGAAGTATGGACTGACGGCAGTATTAGACCGGAAGAGGCTGTAAGCCTCGGCGCTAAAATTTTGACCGAGCATTTGGACCTGTTCGTTGGATTGACCGATGAAGCCAAAGATGCGGAAATTATGGTTGAGAAAGAAGAAGATAAGAAAGAGAAAGTTCTAGAGATGACGATCGAGGAACTTGATCTTTCCGTCCGTTCTTACAACTGCTTGAAACGCGCAGGTATCAACACAGTTCAAGAGCTAATCACGAAATCCGAAGAGGACATGATGAAGGTTCGTAATCTCGGACGTAAATCACTCGAGGAAGTTCAAGAGAAGCTTGAAGAGCTCGGTTTGGGCCTTCGCATGGAAGAGTAGTAACCAACTAGTGAAGACAAAAGAGCAAGGGAGGGGAAAACAAGATGGCATATCAAAAATTAGGACGTGACGCTAGTGCACGGAAAGCTTTGTTCCGTGACCTCGTTACTGACTTGTTCCTTTATGAGCGTATTCAAACGACTGAAGCAAAAGCGAAAGAAGTTCGTTCTATCGCTGAGAAGCTGATCACTA
Organism: Paenibacillus sp. LPE1-1-1.1; assembly: GCF_040676435.1. Classification (NCBI taxonomy): domain Bacteria; kingdom Bacillati; phylum Bacillota; class Bacilli; order Caryophanales; family Paenibacillaceae; genus Paenibacillus; species Paenibacillus sp. LPE1-1-1.1. Next base: position 10,602 of record NZ_JBEGHY010000003.1, on the reverse strand, counting down.
AAGCTAAGCAAGGTGATCTTCATGCTCGTCGTCAAGTAGCTGCTTATGTTCGTCGCGAATCAATTGACGGTCAACAAGACGCTATTCAAAAGCTATTCTCCGAACTGGCTAGCCGTTACTCGGAGCGTGCAGGCGGCTACACGCGTATTCTAAAACTAGGACCCCGTCGCGGCGACGCTGCGCCAATGGTTTACCTAGAATTGGTTGACCGCGCGTAGTACACCTAATAAATGTATAAGCTTGTCCACAGCGTTAAACCTTGTCCAAGCTTTATACGCGAGCGTAAACGTCTTATGCCTGCCTCCGGGCGGTGTAAGCACGCTAACGCTATGAGATATAAGTGAGTGTATGGTTTCCGTACACCTCTTGTATTTTAGTGAAAAGGGTGGACCCTTGAGGCCACCTTTTTTTATTTGCAAATCGGGCTTGTTCGTCTTGTTGACGGAATGCAAACCAGGGGCGACAGATGAGCTTTTGCGACATCTCCTAGGTGTCCAGAGGGCGCAGAACTTAAATTCCTTCTCGTTAAGGAATTTAGAACTTGTAGGAATCCCTTTAGCTAAAGGGGGGAAAAGGTTGAGGAATATTTGCGTAAAGGTCAGCTATGACGGGGCCGGCTTTAACGGTTTTCAAACGCAGCCATACGGCAGAACGGTTCAGGGTGAAATTGAGAAGGCCATTAAGAAGCTTACGGGCGAAACGACTATTATTATAGGTTCGGGTCGCACGGATGCGGGAGTACATGCACAAGGGCAAATATTCAATTTCTATACGGAGTCTACGATTCCTACTGAAAGATGGGCGATCGCGCTGAATACGAGGCTGCCCAAGGATATTGTCATTATTGAAGCATTCGATGTGCCCGAGCATTTTCACGCGCGAAGATCCGCCAAGCGCAAAACGTATCGCTATACGATTGATACCGGAAAGTTTCCTGACGTATTTGGCCGCCAGTACCGCTTTCATCATCCGACGCCGCTTGATGTGGATGCAATGCGTGAGGGACTGCGCTACCTAATCGGGGAGCATGACTTTACTTCATTTACATCGATCCATTCTACCAAGCCTCATCATATACGTACGATCTATGAAGCAGATTTTGTGCAAGAAGGCCCTATCGTACATATGTACGTAACAGGGAATGGTTTTTTGTACAATATGGTTCGAGTCATTATGGGAACTTTATTATGGGTTGGCGAAGGGAAGATGGCTTCATCTGAGATAAAACGCATACTGGAGGGCCGAAATCGGTCGCTCGCGGGTCCTACGGCCATGCCGCATGGTTTGATGCTGATAGATGTTGAATATTCCAGCGAAAAACAGGGATAAACCACTATAAATTGCTTGCACTTAACTATACTTTATAGTAGAATATAACTTGTGCTTTCGAAGTGGCTAACCCACAGCCCCGACTGAGATTGTCACAAACTTGGCTATCAACAATGAATAAACAAACCAACGTTTACGTTGTTATAAAAACGATTAATGTATGAAATTAAGGAGGATCATCCATGCGTACCACTTATATGGCTAAATCAACTGAAGTTGATCGTAAATGGTTCGTCGTCGATGCGGAAGGCAAAACGCTAGGCCGCTTGGCGAGTGAAGTTGCTGCCCTGATCCGCGGCAAACACAAACCGACATTTACGCCACATGTTGATACAGGCGATTTCGTTGTAGTTATCAACGCTGAAAAAATCCATCTGACAGGCAAAAAAATGTCGGATAAAATTTACTACCGTCACTCCATGTACTCCGGTGGCTTGAAAGCTACTCCGGCACAAGAGATGATCAAAAACAAGCCAGAGCGCGTTATCGAATTGGCTGTACACGGCATGTTGCCTAAGAACCGTCTTGGCGACAAAATGAAGCTTAAACTTAAAGTATACGCAGGTGCGGAACATCCACATCAAGCACAAAACCCTGAAGTTTACGAACTTCGCGGGTAATAAAGAGGAGGACAAGTTTCATGGCTCAAGTGCAATACTATGGAACCGGTCGTCGTAAACACTCTGTTGCACGTGTACGTCTTGTGCCGGGTGAAGGACGAATCATTATTAACAAACGCGACCTTAATGAATATTTTGGTCTAGAAACATTGAAGCTGATCGTAAAACAACCTCTTAACCTTACTGACACATTGTCGAAATACGATGTGCTTGTAATCGCTAACGGCGGCGGTATGTCCGGTCAAGCAGGCGCTATCCGTCACGGTATTTCCCGTGCTCTGCTTAAAGCAGATCCAGAATTCCGTCCGGCTCTAAAACGTGCTGGCTTCCTAACTCGTGATCCGCGTATGAAAGAACGTAAAAAATACGGTCTTAAAGCGGCTCGTCGCGCTCCACAATTCTCGAAACGTTAATTCTTATACGACAAAATGCTCTCTCTGCCAGCCAGGGAGGGCATTTTTTGTTTTCTCTGCAAAAGTTCCAAAACTTTATTTCATTTTGGTGTAAACTTATTATTGAACATTAAGCATTTTGGACGTATAATTTTTATACAGACTAATTTACTAGGATTTAAAAACGGAGGGCATACAAATGAACCTTTTTGAAAAAGAAGCGCTTATCAAGCAAAAGGAAGTAGAACTCGAAAACGCGACACCGGAAGAAATCATCGCGTTTGCGGTTGAAACTTTTCCTAATATTACTTTCGCATGCAGCTTTGGAGCAGAAGATGTCGTGTTAGTGGATATGCTGCAAAAAATCAGCCCAAAGACAGATATTTTCTATCTGGATACGGATTATCACTTCAAGGAAACCTATGAGACACGCGATAAAATGGCCGCTCGCTACCCAGGCATTCCATTCGTAGAAGTGAAACCGGAAATGACGCCGGATGAGCAAGCGGCGCAGTTTGGCGAAGAGCTTTGGAAATCCGATGCGAACGCATGCTGCAACATTCGTAAGGTTAAACCTTTGACTAACATTTTGTCGAAATACGATGCTTGGATTACCGGCATTCGCCGCGATCAAGCACCTACTCGCGCAAACTCCAAAAAAATCGAATACGATACAAAGTTCGGACTCGTTAAATTTAATCCGATCGCTCACTGGACTACTGAGGACGTTTGGAACTATATCCGCGAGAATGATGTTATTTACAACCCGCTGCATGATCAAAACTACCCGAGCATCGGCTGTGAGCAATGCACGCGTAAAGTAATGCCAGGTGAAGATCCTCGTGCTGGACGCTGGGCAGGACAAGAGAAAACAGAATGCGGATTGCATAAATAAGCAACTTTAGGAGGATACATCGCAAATGAATCAAATTCAACCGCACGGTGGCGTATTGGTTAACCGTATCGCTTCCGGCGAACAACGTGAAGCATTGCTGGCAGAAGCAAAAGGACTAAAAACGATTACGATCAACACATGGGCCATTTCTGACCTCGATTTGATCGGTGTTGGCGCTTTTTCACCTTTGACAGGCTTCATGAATGAAGCGGATTATCAATCGGTTGTTAAATCCATGCGTCTAGCGAATGGTACGGTATGGAGCATTCCGATTACGCTTGCCGTAGAAGAAACGAAAGCTGCTGAATTTAAGGTTGGCGAGCGCGCGGCGCTTGTCGGCGAAGACGGCATCATTTATGCCACTATCGATATCAACAGCATCTATACGGTTGATCACAAGGTTGAAGCAGTCAATGTATTCAAAACAGATGACCTTGAGCATCCGGGCGTACAAAAGCTGTTCGAACGTTCTTCAACAAACGTAGGCGGAGACATTACGGTATTGAACCGTCCGAAGCCAGAGAAGTTCGAAGACTTTTATTTTGACCCAGCGGAAACTCGCCGTATCTTTGCGGAAAAGGGCTGGAAAACAGTCGTTGGCTTCCAAACGCGTAATCCGGTTCACCGTGCGCATGAATACATTCAGAAAACGGCAATGGAAATCGTGGATGCTTTGTTCCTTAACCCGCTTGTGGGCGAAACAAAATCAGATGATGTTCCTGCGAACGTACGGATGAAGAGTTATCTTGCTTTGCTTGAGAACTATTACCCGCAGGATCGTGTTTTCCTTGGCGTATTCCCGGCAGCAATGCGTTATGCGGGTCCTCGCGAGGCGATCTTCCATGCGCTTGTCCGTAAAAACTACGGCTGTTCGCATTTTATCGTTGGACGCGACCATGCTGGCGTAGGCGACTACTATGGCACATACGAAGCACAGGATCTGCTCAAAACGATCCCGACCGAAGATCTTGGCATTACGCCGTTGTTCTTCGAACACAGCTTCTTCTGTAAGCAATGCGGCAACATGGCAACATCGAAAACTTGCCCGCATGACAAAGAGCAGCATTTGACGCTCTCGGGTACGAAGGTTCGCGCATTGCTGCGTGACGGCGTTTGCCCGCCGCCAGAGTTCTCCCGTCCTGAGGTAGCGAAGATTCTGATCGAAGGCATGTCGGAGCAGCCGGTAGGCTAATTCCAATTCCTATTTAACCAAAAGGTTTGTCTCATAAACGACCATCTCGTCCCATATAAATGAAAGTGTGCATTCGGCTCCTGGTGAGCCGATGGTTGCCGCGTATTCATTAGATGGGGGACGGGGTGGTTTTTTTATGCGCCGAATAGGTCGGCATGTTGTCATTTGGATGACGTATAAAGGGGCATTACGCATTGTTATCGGGCTGCTTGTCATCGCATTAACAGGGATTTTGCTTACGCAGTCCATGCCCTCTGCTAAAACATGGTCTTATTGGAGCCTTCCTCTTTCCGGGAAAACAATCGCGATTGATGCGGGGCATGGCGGAGTGGATGGGGGCGCAGTGAGCAAGCAAGGGGTAATCGAGAAGGATTTGAATCTCGCGATCGCACTTTATTTACGGGATTATTTGCAGCAGGCCGGTGCCATTGTCGTGATGACCAGGGAAGGCGATTACGACCTGGCAACAGGGGACGCAAGAGCGTACAGCAAACGCAAAACGGAAGATTTATTGAAACGGGTATCTGTCATTAAAGCAAGCCAGCCGGCAGCAGTCATAAGCATCCATATGAACAGTATTCCGTCAACGAAGTGGTCCGGGGCGCAAACCTTCTTTCACCCTGCGAATCATCCGGATAACCGCATTCTCGCCACCTTCATTCAAGATGAGATTAAACGCAATTTAGAAAATACGACGAGGGTCGCTGCTACGGTGAAGGATGTATATGTCCTGAAGGCGATAGACAACATACCGACGGCTTTGGTTGAAGTCGGCTTTTTGTCCAACCCGGGCGAATCGCAGCGGCTTGCGGATACGGAGTACCAAAGGCAGGTAGCCGCCTCCATCTATGAGGGCGTTCTTCGTTATGTCTCCGGAGAGAAGCTCAGCGGAAGCGTGCTGCAGAACGAAGTGGCTCCAAAATAATAGGAATGTCCGCTATTCGCGGACAGGGCCAGCACTTCAGCAGAGGGCTTGGTTGCTTGGCTTACTGTGCTATAATGATTATTATCTAGTTTTGATTACATAAAGGTGGGACATATATGACATTGACACGCGAGCAAGTCATCGATGCCGTCGAATCCGTGACGGCACAGCATAAAGCGGATGAGATCACCATCCGCGACGTAATGGTTCGGGACCGTCAGGTTTCCATGACGGTCCTTGGGGTCGGCGCGGCATCGCAGCCCGCGCTTGAAGCCTCGCTCCGCGAGGCGCTGGCGCGCCTAGGCGCCGAAACCGTGCACTGCCGGTTTCGGGCAGAGGCAGCGCCTGCCGCGGGCGCAGGCGCGTCTACGCCGCCGCCTGCGGCTGCTAAAGCACCGGCCGCGGCTAGCGCCGGCGGTGCCGGCAAAGCTGGCGGCCCCGCGCCCATTGAGGGCCACGGGGCCGGTCTTGGGAGTGCGCTGCTGGATCCTAGCAGCGGCGTGCAGTTCATCGCCGTCGCCAGTGGCAAAGGCGGCGTCGGCAAATCAACGGTGACCGTTAACCTGGCGGTCGCCTTAGCCCGCAGGGGCAAACGCGTCGGCATCATCGATGCCGACATCTATGGCTTCAGCGTCCCCGATATGATGGGCATCGAGGAACGTCCTGAAGTCGTGAACGAACGGGTAATCCCGATCGAGAAATTTGGCGTGAAGGTTATGTCCATGGGCTTCTTTGTCGAAGACAACAGCCCCATTGTATGGCGCGGGCCTATGCTTGGCAAAATGCTGCGCAACTTCTTTCAAGAAATCGAGTGGGGCGAGCTGGACTACCTGCTGCTTGATCTCCCGCCAGGTACAGGGGACATCGCGCTGGATGTTCACCAGATCATTCCGCAAAGCAAAGAAATTATCGTTACCACGCCGCATGCAACGGCTGCGTTCGTAGCAGCAAGAGCAGGGGCCATGGCGATCAAGACGGAGCATGAGATCATTGGTATCGTCGAGAATATGTCTTATTACGTTTCCAAAAGCTCCGGCGAGAAGGAATACGTATTTGGCCGCGGCGGCGGTGCAAGGCTGGCTGAGACGCTGCATGCCGACCTGCTTGCGCAAATCCCGCTTGGAGCGCCGGATAACCATGTGTCGGAGCCGGATTTTGCGCCGTCGGTTTACAAAGCGGATACCGAGACAGGCCAGCTCTACCTAGAACTTGCTGACAGCGTGTTATCCAAATGCGAAAGCTAATCTAATGGCAAAAGCCCGAACGGATGCCCTGAAGCCATAACGCGCTTCAATACGGGACAAACTGTTCGGGCTCTTTTATTGGCATTGCATTGCAGTCGTCCGTTCTCCGTATGAATTACATACCGGAGTCGCTTTGTTCTTCTTCGGAGCCGGATTCTTCGCTTTGCTGGTCTTCTTCCTCGGATTTCTGTTCCTCTTCCCCGGAACCTTCTTCCTTTTTCTTATCGACCTTCTCGTTAGGGTTCGGTTTAAGCTCTTCTTGCACCGCTTTTTTCATTAAATCGAGTACTTCAAGACGGAATAAAGGATTTTGCATCGCGTCCTGCATCAAAGACATAACCTCTTTGCGATACTGCGTGCTTTGCAGCACCTCCAGGATCATCTTGTCCATCTCCGGATTTTTCAGCACTTTAATCAAATCGGCTTGGTAAGAAGGGTCTTTGATCAACTCTTTATGAATTTCTTTGTTTTGCTTATTGACGGATTTTGCGAATTCCCCAGCGAAACGCGGGTCAACCATCAATTTTTTGATGACCTTGTCGTATTGGGGAGAGATCAGGACATCTTTAACGGCTAAGCGAACCTCTTCTTGGTCTTGGACCGAAAGCAGCTTAGACGTTTGGCCCGAATAGCCGGACATTTGCTGTGAAGATTCCTGCAGCGCTTTTTGCGCGTCCTCCGTTTTGAGGATATCAATTACCATCGACTTCAAATCCTTATAGCTGACCTGCTCGTTACCTCCTGACGGCTCGGCACCACAACCTGCAAGGACAAACACCATTGCTGAGATAACCGACAATAAAGCCCACCGTTTACGCATTCTTCACATGCTCCTTTCTATGTCAGTACTGCTGTATTCCATAAGGATAATCAAATCGTTCTAAAAGTGATGGATCGTGGTCTTATTATGCGCATTGTTCACCGTATTATCATGGACAATCGTTAGCTTTTTGTTGTGAACGTGGTAAAATAAAGGGTAATACGGAAGCATTTAATTACAGCTGGCGGTAACCGAGTTCTTATCGGGCATTTACGGGCTAAAAGGATTATTAATTTTAGGCTGGACAGCCAACCGTCATAACATTCAGGAGGATAAGGAACGTGAATTTAAAAAAGTGGTTCTTTTTGTTTTGGAGCGGCATGGTAGTCGGGGGGCTGGCTTGCGTGGTCACCGGGGCAATCATGGCTTGGGTTGATCCGGAGTTCGGCTTTTTGGGCTTTAAGGCGGTTGGTTTTAACGCATTGATGATGGCTTTGGTCGGTTTAATGATCGGAGCATTTAGCCAAATGGGCTTTTTCGCTTATCTAACCTTGAACTATATTGCCCTTAGCGTGTTTGGCAAAAAATACTTATGGAACACGCTGCAAGGCTACACGACCGTATTTGCAGCTGTAGGACTTGGATACCTTCTTTACGAGCAGCGCATGAATAACTGGTTTTTCTGGACGCTGCCGCTTATCCTGCTTATCCTCTCCGGGGTGGTATCATGGTTCAAGGTGAAGCAGACGAACCAAACGGCTTTTGTTCCGACCATGTTTCTTATGTTCGTCATTACCTTTATTGAAGCATGGCCTGCGCTGCAGGGTGAAACAAACGTTTCCGCCATTATCTTTATGATGGTTCCTTTATTCGTTTGCAATGCATACCAAATTATGATGATGCATCGCTTGGTCAAAAAAGAAACAACCGGCTCCGCAGCGATCACTGCAAAGCCGGTCGTATAGCTTAGTATTCCAATTCGGCGGCATCGAGCTGCGGGAATGTAGACGATGTCTTATCCTGCACGGCTTTGCCGTCGATTTCTGTTTGTGTGATCAGATCGGTAACAGTGACAAAATCGTAGCCCTTTTCACGGAGCTGGTCAATAACGGCCGGTAGCGCTTCATGCGTTTGCTTTACGGAATCGCTTGCGTGGAACAAAATGATATCCCCGGGATGGGCGCGCGTTACGACCCGGTTAATGATTTTTTCTGTGCCGATATTCATCCAGTCCAATGAATCCGTATCCCATTGAATAACCTTGTATTGCAGTTCTTCGGCGATACGTAGTACACGTTTGTCAAAATCGCCGTTAGGAAGCCGGATTAATTTAGGCTGTTTTCCAGTTACGTCGGATAAAATAGTATGCGCAGTCGTAATTTGCTTGCGGATTTCTTCATCGCTAAGCTTGCTGTAGTTATCGTGCTTGTGGCCGTGGCTGCCAATTTCATAGCCGGCGTCTTGAATTTTTTTGACGATTTCCGGATGGGATTGACTCCAAGGAGAGGACAAGAAGAATGTAGCCTGTTTGATGTTTTTCTCTTTCAGCACATTAAGAATGGGTTCCGTGCGTTTGTCTCCCCAGCTAATATCGAAGGTAAGGGCGACTACCTTTTTATCAGTGGGAACACTGTAGATTGCCGCTGGCTGCTGCGGGGCAAACACAGTGATGTTGTCGCGTTCGGCATAAATAATGCCGATTGAGAAGACAACAGCGATGGCGATTAAGAAATACCTTTTCATTTTACGGCCGTTCAGAACATAAAAAACGTTCATGGGGAAGGGCACTCCTCTCTAATGGAAGCTTGTACAAAGATAAGAAAGTATAAATCCGACCTTTATCCTTCGCTTATCTTTTTACGCGGAACGAGCATTGCCTCCATAGAAGGCCGTTGTCGTTTACGCTTGTAGTACAATCTATGCTCGTACTACCGAGATATTCATCTATATTTAGAAGCAACATGCTGCGGAGGGGAATAAATTGTTTAATTGGCGTATAAATTGGGAGCATTTTAAGCGGATGAATCCTTATATCGCGTTTAGTACGATCTTGTTTTTTGCAGGCATGGTCATCGGGGGAACAAATCCGGCCTTTAAAGCTTTCCTGGACGGCCAGCTCGAGGGACTTGGGAAGCTTGCCGATATGATCGACAATTCGAGTAATCCGACATTGACGATGATTATTTTCATTTTCTTAAACAATGCGATTAAATCCGTCGTAGTCATGTATTTAGGAGCGATGTTTGGGATCCTGCCATTTTTCTTCTTAGTCGTGAACGGGATGATGATCGGTTACCTGCTTAAGACCACCGCGGATCTGCATGGCAGCGGGTACGTTATGGAGATAATTGTTAAAGGCTTGCTGCCCCACGGCATATTGGAAATTCCGGCTATTATCATTGCATGTGCTTTTGGCATGCGTTTTGGAGTACTCGTTTTAAAAGCGGGACGCTCCTTGGTATTTGCCAGGTCTAAATCAAGCGGCTTGGGACGAGAACTGGAGTCCTTCGCGATTAGAACGGTCCCGATGGTAGTTTATTTGACAATAACACTGCTTATTGCAGCAGTAATTGAAAGTACAATTACAACATGGTTGTTAACCATGTAATAATTTTTCCAATATTTGAGCATAACAGTAAAGCAGTGTCGAAACGCATTTGCGTAAGACGTTGCTTTTTTGTTCGTTAACGGACGGTCTAGTTGCGCTTTACAACTAAAGGAGGTCACTCACCGCTATGCTCGGAATACTATTCAACGATAAAGAATGCAAAGAACTCGACTATGTCCTTCGCAAAGAACTGGATGAAATGCTGCTTGACCTGAATGATTCAAGACTAGACGGCGATATAAAGCAAGCTATTACAAGAAGATATAAAATCATCTTTCGTATGTATGCACGAATTGCCTCCCCAAAAGAACTGTCGCGTTATGCGTTAAATGTGCGATCTTACCGATAAAATCAGGTTTTGAAAAAAACTTTTAAAAAAGGGGTTGCATTTAATTGGGCCCCTGTGATATATTATTTCTTGTCGCCGCTGAGACACACGCGGTTGACACGAAAGAGCAAATTGTTCTTTGAAAACTGAACAACGAGTAATAACTGCCTCGCAAATCCTTCGGGATAAGCGAAAAAAGCGATAAAAAGTAATGAGCATTTCAAACACCAATTTGGAGAGTTTGATCCTGGCTCAGGACGAACGCTGGCGGCGTGCCTAATACATGCAAGTCGAGCGGATCTTGTCCTT
>NZ_JBEGHY010000002.1:0-78553 GCF_040676435.1 Paenibacillus sp. LPE1-1-1.1 | reverse complement strand
GCTACGTTTGGTGGCGATGGCGGAGGGGAACCACGCGTTCCCATACCGAACACGACCGTTAAGCCCTCCAGCGCCAATGGTACTTAGACCGCAGGGTCTTGGGAGAGTAGGACGTCGCCAAGCACGAAAGACCTATCGCATATGATGCGGTAGGTTTTTTTGTTGTATATACGTTATGATATAGCTATATAGAATAAGGAGGCGTTTCCAAGTGGCAAAGCAAGTTGAAGTGAGACATATGAGTATGGAGCTTTTTTATGAAAGTATGGCGTTATCGCAATTTGCATTTCAATATGAGAAATCTGCTGACGAGCTTGAACAATCAAAAGAGCAGTTTGCAACGGAACCTGCGGTGAGATATGCGGCGTATGTCGATAATAAATTTGCGGCGCAAGCTGCGGTACTGGAGCTTCAAACCTATATTGGCGGGAAAGTTTATGACATGGGCGGCCTTGCCGGCGTTGCGACATGGCCAGAGTACAGAAGACAGGGATTGGTAGCACAAATTTTAATACAATCGCTGAGCGAAATGAGATCAAAGGGTCAATTTATATCTTTTCTACATCCGTTTGCCTTTGGTTTTTATCGTAAGTTTGGCTGGGAGACCTATACTGAACATAAGGCTTACACGATAAAATCAGAGCAGCTGCCTGCAAGAATAGCATACGAGGGCCATATTGAAAGATTGGACGGCGATTATAGCAAATTAAGTGATATTTACCACGCTTACGCATCTAAATATAACGGATCGTTGGTGCGAACGGAGTTATGGTGGAAGTATCGAATAAGCAAAAGAAAGCCAGGCCAAATCGGTCTATATTACGATAAAAGCGGTGAAGCGGCGGGTTATGTCATTTATGAAGTGAAAAATAGCCGTTTAACGGTACATGAGCTCATTTATTTAAATGAAGAGGCAAGAAGGGCATTATGGTCCTTTATTTCGCAGCATGACTCAATGATCAGTGAACTGACCATTACTGTGCCATCGGATGACCAGCTTCCATTTTTATTATCGGATCCGAGAATCAAACAGGAGGTTATTCCTTATTTTATGGCGCGTATCGTAGATGCGGAGAAGTTTATTGAGGGATATTCCTTTCAAGCATCCAATACCGACGATCAAATACCAATACAGCTGCGAGATGAGCATGCATCCTGGAATGACGGCTGCTATTTGCTGCAGATCGATGCAGCCGGAAAAGCAGTTTTTAACCGTTTGGACAAAATTCAAGGTTCAGAAAATGCGATAAAAATGGATATTGGCTCATTGTCGGCAATGCTTCTAGGGTACCTGCGGCCAACCCAACTCACCCAATTTGCACGAATTGAAGGAGATAGCGAGCTGATTAAACGCTTACACGATCGAATTCCCGAACGAACAACGTATTTACCCGACTTTTTCTAAAGATATGCCGTTCTTGGAGTCTTCCAAATGGAGGATAAAGCGGATGAAACAAAGCTATTCATCAGCCTTGACAGCCTATACCCCCTCTGCTAATATTGCTAATAATATATGTGAGACGTACTTAAAATAAGGGAGGAACATACTCGTGTGGGAAACGAAATTCGCCAAAGAAGGGCTAACGTTTGACGACGTCCTGCTTATTCCGCGCAAATCAGAAGTGCTGCCTAGAGAAGTCGACATCTCGATTCGATTAAGCGAGAACATTAAGCTAAACATTCCGCTCATTAGCGCTGGCATGGACACCGTTACAGAAGCCGCATTGGCGATTGCAATAGCGCGTGAGGGCGGTATCGGCATTATTCACAAAAACATGTCGATTGCGCAGCAAGCGGAGGAAGTAGACCGCGTAAAACGTTCGGAGAGCGGTGTAATCACAAATCCGTTTTCGCTAACGCCTGATCACCATGTTTATGACGCAGAAGAGCTGATGGGTAAATACCGCATCTCAGGCGTACCGATTGTGGATCAAGACAAGAAGCTAGTCGGTATTTTGACAAACCGTGATTTGCGTTTTGTACATGATTATTCGATCAAAATTAATGAAGTCATGACTCGGGCTAACCTTGTAACAGCACCTGTAGGCACTACGCTGCAGGAAGCTGAAGTACTGCTTCAGAAGCACAAGATCGAGAAGCTGCCGCTCATTGATGAGTCCAACACGCTTAAAGGTCTTATTACAATAAAAGATATCGAAAAAGCAATTCAGTTCCCGAACGCGGCGAAAGACAAGCATGGTCGCCTGCTTTGCGGAGCAGCGGTTGGTATTTCCAAAGATACGATGGATCGTGCGGAAGCATTGGTACAATCAGGTATTGATGTTCTTGTCGTCGATTCGGCGCATGGCCACCACATTAATATTTTGGAGGCGGTTCGCAAGCTGCGCGCTACTTACCCGGATCTTACGATTATTGCGGGTAACGTTGCGACTGGAGAGGCTACACGCGATCTTATCGAAGCTGGAGCATCCGTGATCAAGGTCGGCATCGGCCCTGGCTCGATTTGTACGACTCGCGTTATTGCCGGTATCGGTGTTCCGCAGATTACGGCGATTTACGATTGCGCATCGGTTGCCCGCGAATACAATATTCCGGTTATTGCAGACGGAGGCATTAAGTATTCCGGTGACATCACGAAAGCTATCGCATCCGGAGCAAGCGCGATTATGATCGGCAGCTTGTTTGCAGGTACGGCTGAAAGCCCAGGCGAGACGGAGATTTTCCAAGGGCGCAGCTTTAAAGTCTACCGCGGTATGGGCTCGATAGGCGCTATGAAAGAAGGAAGTAAAGATCGTTACTTCCAAGAAAACGAAAGCAAACTTGTACCTGAAGGCATCGAAGGCCGGGTTCCTTACAAAGGACCGCTTGCGGATACGGTTCATCAACTGCTGGGCGGCTTGCGTTCGGGTATGGGCTATTGCGGTACTTCCTCACTGGACGAGCTTAAGAATGATACGCAATTTGTTCGCATCACAGGATCTGGTCTTCGCGAAAGCCATCCGCATGATGTGCAAATTACGAAGGAAGCTCCGAATTACTCTCTTTAAATTATACTTTTCTAATAGGATGGAAACGTGGACAGGGAAGGCGAATGATTCGCTATTCCTTGTCTTTTTTTTATGAAGGATTACTCATTCTTCTAAGGCATCGTAGAGGTTTAATTGTTAGGGTTTGATATGTTACAATAAACAACGGACAAACCAAGTGGGAAAAGGGGAGACGACGTTGAAGGAAATGGTAAGACCGGTTCGGTTGAAGTCGGTCATCGCTGCAAGTTTGGCGGTTTGGATGGTAATGCTGTCGCTTGGTTCTGCGGTGGCAATGGCGAATGGATACGAAGGAAGACCCAGCACGGAAAACTCTTTAGGCTTACAGGTCAAAGCAGCTATTTTAATTGACGCGGAATCCGGTCAAGTTTTATATGAGGTGAATTCAGAGGAACCGCTTCCTGCGGCAAGCATGACTAAGCTAATGACGGAATATATCGTTCTTGAAGAAATTACGAATGAGCGTTTATCTTGGGATGAGGTAATTACGACTAGTGCGGAGGCTGCCTCCACGCCACCCGATGGATCATCCGTATTTCTAGCACAAGGCGATCAACATACGGTTAGGGATTTATATAAAGCAATGGCAGTAGGCTCCGCAAACGATGCTACAATTGCTTTGGCTTCGCAAATTGCGGGAAGCGAGCAAGGCTTCGTGGTGAAAATGAATGAAATGGCGGATAAGCTCGGACTTAAAACAGCGATTTTCACAAGCGCAACGGGACTATCGGAAACGACGGTGATTTCTGCTTCCGACATGGCCAAGCTGGCGCAGATCATTTTGAGCGAGCATCCGGAGTTTCTTGAATATTCGAAGCTGCAGGAATATAAATTCCGTGAGCGTGATGACCAGCCCATCGTTAACATCAACTGGATGCTGGGCACGAATGTAAATCAGACAGGGCTTAAGCATTTAGCCTATGAAGGCGTCGACGGCATGAAGACGGGCTTTATCAATTCAGCCGGCTACAACTTTACAGGTACGGTAAAACAGGGCGAACAGCGCTTCATAAGCGTTGTTATGGATACAGCAACGAAGTCCGCTCGTTTTAACGAAACGGCTAAGATGTACAACTACGGATTTAGCACTTTTGAGAAAAAGACGGTGCTTCCGCCAAAATCCGTGGTAGAAACGGTACAAACGGTTAAGATTAAGAAGGGCAAAAAGAAATCCCTTCCGGTAGTAACGGACAAGGATATCACTTTTATGGTGAAAAAGGGCACAGAGCCTAAGATCGAGGTCCTAGAGAGCAAGGTGAAAAGCGAGGATGAGCTCGTTGCTCCGATTCCGGTAGGCACTGTGGTTGGAACGGTCACTTACAAGTATACGGACACGGAAACAAAGCAAGAATTGAAGCATACCGTGAACTTGATCACGACAGAAGAGGGACAAAAAGCAGGCTGGTTCCGTTTGATGTTCCGCGCCATCGGTAATTTTTTTGCAGGTTTGTTTAACGGAATCGTCAATTTGTTCTAATCCGAGTAGAAAACAAGGGAATAAAGTAAATCAAGGCTTGTCGATTAATCTTGGTTCCTGTAAAATCAATGGTTAGAACAACTGCGGTAATATACATTTTATTGGATGAAAATAGGAGGATTTGAAGCATGGAAACAGGTACATCGCGCGTAAAACGCGGCATGGCAGAAATGCAAAAAGGCGGCGTCATCATGGACGTTATGAGCGCCGAGCAAGCGAAGGTAGCGGAAGCAGCAGGGGCAACAGCAGTAATGGCACTTGAGCGCGTTCCTTCCGAAATTCGTGCAGCAGGCGGAGTCGCTCGTATGGCTGATCCGACTATTGTAGAAGAAGTTATGAAAGTCGTTTCTATTCCGGTTATGGCGAAGGCTCGTATCGGGCATTATGTAGAAGCCAAAGTGCTCGAATCAATGGGCGTTGACTATATCGATGAGAGCGAAGTGCTTACGCCGGCAGATGAAGTGTTCCACATCAGCAAGAATGAGTTTACGATCCCATTCGTATGCGGAGCAAAAGATCTTGGAGAAGCTTTGCGCCGTATCCAAGAAGGAGCTGCTATGCTTCGTACGAAGGGTGAGCCAGGAACAGGCAATATCGTAGAGGCTGTTCGCCACCTTCGTTTGATCAATGGCCAAATTCGTAAAATTCAAGGCTTGTCGAAGGACGAGCTTTATCATGAAGCTAAAATTCTTGGCGTAGCATATGACTTGCTGCTTAACGTACATGAGACGGGTAAGCTTCCAGTGGTTAACTTCGCAGCAGGCGGAGTAGCTACACCTTCCGATGCAGCTTTGATGATGCATCTTGGCGCAGACGGCGTATTCGTTGGTTCCGGTATTTTCACATCGGAAAACCCAGAGAAATTCGCTCGTGCAATCGTTGAAGCCACAACTCATTATCAAGATTACAAGCTAATTGCTGAAGTATCGAAAAACTTGGGAGCTGCTATGAAGGGCATCGAAATTTCCAAGCTTAACACTTCAGAGCGCATGCAGGACCGCGGTATCTAATAGATGTAATATGCAGGTGCCGGCTTAGCGCGTATAGCGCTGCCGGCCCTTGCCCGTAAAGGAAGGCGATTAGAGCAATGAAGATAGGCGTACTAGCGCTTCAAGGCGCGGTGGCAGAGCATATACGAAGCTTAGAATTGGCGGGCGCAGAGGCGGTCGCCGTTAAGCGGGTTGAGCAGCTTGACGAGCTGCAGGGACTTGTTATTCCTGGCGGAGAGAGCACGACGATCGGCAAGCTGATGCGGAAATACGGCTTCATGGAAGCTATTGCGGACTTCTCCGCGCAGGGCAAGCCATTGTTCGGCACTTGCGCAGGCCTTATCGTGTTGGCGGATCAGATTGAAGGACAAGAGGATGCGCATTTACGGCTCATGGACATGACGGTTGCCAGAAATGCTTTTGGCCGGCAGCAGGAAAGCTTTGAGACGGACTTGGATGTAAAGGGTATAGACGAGCCTGTTCGCGCAGTCTTTATCCGGGCTCCCTTGATCAAAAAAGTCGGTTCTGACGTTGAGGTATTGTCTACATACAGAGACGAGATCGTTACGGCTAGACAAGGGCATCTCCTTGCCGTGTCGTATCATCCTGAGCTGACCGATGATTTCAGGCTGCATGCTTATTTCGTCGATATGGTGAAGGAAGCAGCAGCAGGCAAAGAGTAGGCTTTACAAAAATAATATAAAATCACTCCCTTCAGAGAGGGGCTTTTAAAACGTGCTGGATGTCAAATTGTTAAGAAATGAGTTCGAGAAAGTGGAGAATGCACTTCGCAACCGCGGGGCTTCACTCGATCTGATCGTTAATTTCCCTGTGCTTGATACGAAGCGCCGGGATCTTATCCAGGAAACGGAACAGCTAAAAAGCCGTCGCAATACGGTATCGCAAGAAGTAGCCAAGCTCAAAAGAACGGGCGAGGATGCGGAGTCACTTATCATTGAGATGAGAGAAGTCGGCGACCGGATCAAAGAGCTGGATGATGAGCTGCGTGAACTTGAAGCGCAGGTGGAAGAGCTGACGCAAGCTATTCCGAATATTCCTAGCGACAGCGTTCCAATCGGCAAATCGGAGGAAGACAATGTAGAGCTTCGCAAACACGGCGAGGTACCTAGCTTTGAATTCGAGCCGAAGCCGCACTGGGAGGTTGCGCAAGCGCTCGGCATTTTGGATTTCGAGCGTGCAGCCAAGGTAACGGGCTCGCGGTTTACATTTTACCGGGGTCTCGGCGCGCGTCTTGAGCGTGCGTTAATTAGCTTTATGATGGATTTGCACAGCGATAAGCACGGCTATGAAGAGATTCTGCCTCCTTATATCGTTAACCGCGACAGCTTGGTCGGTACGGGACAGCTTCCAAAATTTGAAGAGGATTTATTCAAAATATCCGATTCGGATTATTTTCTTATTCCAACGGCGGAGGTTCCGGTTACGAATCTTCATCGGGAAGAGATTTTGACTGCCGAGGAGCTTCCTAAATATTTCGTGGCTTACAGCTCTTGCTTCCGTTCGGAAGCCGGCTCTGCAGGACGCGATACGCGCGGCTTGATCCGTCAGCATCAGTTCAATAAGGTTGAGCTGATCAAATTGACGAAGCCCGAGGATTCCTATGACGAGCTTGAGAAGATGACGGCCAACGCGGAGAAGGTTCTGGAGCTTCTGGGCTTGCCTTACCGGGTTCTGGCGCTTTGCACAGGCGATATGGGCTTTACCGCTGCCAAAACGTATGATCTAGAAGTGTGGCTGCCAAGCGCAGGCACATACAGGGAAATTTCATCCTGCTCGAATGTGGAAGATTTCCAAGCGCGCCGCGCTGGTATTCGTTTCCGCAGAGATACGAAGAGCAAGCCTGAATTCGTCCATACCTTAAACGGTTCGGGCTTGGCTGTTGGACGTACGTTTGCAGCGATTATCGAGAACTTTCAGCAAGCAGATGGGTCTGTAACGATTCCAGAGGTATTGCGTCCTTATATGGGCGGCATTAGCTCGATTCCATCAGACAAACTTTAATTTCTTTGCCGCAGGGTCAAAATATAGTTGCATTTATATTTTGACCTGTGGTACAATATTTCTTGTGACAATTCATTATACGGAGAGATACCGAAGCGGTCATAACGGGGCAGTCTTGAAAACTGTTAGGGTGCAAGCCCACGTGGGTTCGAGTCCCACTCTCTCCTCCATATTTTTTCCCAGATACATATGAACAAGCCCAGACGCTAAAGCGTTTGGGCTTTTTTTGTAATGGTTCCCCTCGTATAAAATAAAGCTGCTTTTCGCATGTTATACGATGTGGAGGTGCTTTATTAAATGGGTAAATCAGATGAGCTTCAAATGAATCAAGAAAACCTGGCAGATGCTTGGCGGCAAACCTTGCCGGAGATGTTAAACAGTGCGGATCGCAGCAAGGTGCTGCCTGACGAGTCCGATTCCAAGTCATTGCGTGTGACAATTGAAACGGCGGGGCATCAAGCGTATTCGTTCGATTTTAAAGTTACTTATGTAGACAGCCGTGAGGTCAAGGTCGAGTTTATTGACGTAGAGAAGGACAAGATTTCAGTTGATGAACGCGGAGATGTCATTCAAGAGCTTATACAGGATTATACTAGACATTTGCATGAATGTGCGCAGGCGCTGCAGCGTTTGACGCATGTGTAGAGGAGAGAAAAACGATGACGCGCGCAAAAGGAACTGCTGATAAAAATTTGTCCAATGTGGTCGAAGCCCTTGCTGTAGAGCCGGTCAATAGCCATCAAGCCCAGCAGCTGCAGCAGGACAAAAACGACCGACGCCATCAGGATGCATTAAATCACGACCAGCCAGTCGATTTAGAGCATCAGAAGGATTAACGACTTGAGTTGGAATGAAACCTGTAGAGGAGGAGAATGAATGACAAAGCCAGATAGCGTACCCGTGCCGGAAAATCCTCAGAACATTAAACAGCAGCGAAATGGCGGAGGCGGACAGCAAGAGCCTTTATCCGGATCGAAGAAAACAAAGCAAAGTAATCATGTAAGCCATAATAACCCTGAGGGGTAATGCAATATTTCTTTAGTCTCAAAATGAATAGATCAAACGTCCCGTTTCAGTCATTTGAAACGGGATTTTTTGGATATAACTTCTAAAACGTGCTTTTTTAGTATAGAATGGAGGTGCTCATACAAAGATAGGGGAGGAACAAATTACATGAAAAAGTTTCAAAAAATAGCGGTGCTTTTATTAGCCGTTATTTTGGTCGTTATTGCAGGCTGCAGCACGGGCAAACCGCCGAAGGAAGCTTTGCAAGCGGCTATGACGAAGACCTCGCAGGCGGACTCATATGCTATCAAAATGTCCATTGGATTAGATGAACTGGAGATCCCGCAGGACGCAGCCATGCAAGGCGATGCTGCTGCAACAGCTGCTATCGTAGGCATGATCAAGGATGCGTCGATTACCGTTGACGCCGTACATCAGAAAGACCCTATGCGCACAGATCTGAATATGGAAATCGTAATTCCGGGCGACATGGAAATGAAGCTGACGGTGCCGATGATCCTGACAGAGGAAACGCTGTACGTAAAGGTGCCGCAAATTCCAATGCTGCCTTTGCCTGAGACGATTACAGGCAAGTTCATCAAGATTAATCTAAAAGAGCTTGCAGAGCAGCAGGGCGCGGCTGAGCTTGATACAGCTGCCCAGCAGAAGCTAGTCAAAGAGCTTGGCGAAGTGCTGCTTAAACATTTTGACGAGAAGACCTATTTCAGCAAACCAAAGGCCGAAGATGCGGATCTGCCGGCTGATATGAAAGCCGACCAAGTCGTTGTATTCGAAATTAACGAGAGCAACTATCCGCAAACGGTAGACACAATCGTTAATGAGGTGCTTCCTGAGGTGCTGAACGTGCTTCTGGCCAATGAAGCCTCGCTTAAATCGCTGCAGCTTGAGAAAGCGGATATCGAGAAGTTCAAGACTGACCTTGAAACGAACAAAACAGAAATTTTAGATACGCTTAAAAATGATGTCAAAATCAACACGTTGAAGGCTACGGCAGCGATCTCGGATGGTTATCTTTCTTACCAGGCAGCTAAGCTGAACATTACCGCATCGGATAAAGAAAGCGGTCAGAACGTGAAGTTTGGCATTCATTATGACGTCACTTATTCGGATATCGGCAAAGCGCCGGAGTTCGAGAATGAAATCCCGACGGACGCGATTACGCTTGATGAATTGACAACGATGTTCCAAACGCCGACTGGACTTTAAGCGACCATTGGCCATCTATGATAAAAAGAAGCAGCCCTGGGATCCCGGAGCTGCTTCTTTGTATTTGCAAATAGGTCAGGCTACCACCATTGATTTTTTCAACAGCTCCTTCATCATCTGCGCGGCCTTCACCTTGACATTCAGGCAAGGAGATATTTCAAGCTGGTAATTTCCGTTCAGAAGCTCAGTCCGCAGCTGTTCAGCCGTATGGCAATCCTTATCGAAACGGTTGATGACGCTGCCGAACTGCAAAGGCTGATGGGAGTCGCTCCCTGCACTGACCGGCAGGCCTAGTTCTTCTGCGAATTGCTGTACGTTATCGGCCATGCCAAAGCCGTATTGGAATAAATCCTTCGCATTCACGTCAAGCGTATCGAGACGCTGGAGCGTTGCTGCAGCGTGATGGGTAAGGGGCGTGCTCTCTCTCATCGGATGAGCGCCGATCCGAAGCAGCGGATAATCTTCGGTACGGTCAAGCAGCTCATCTAACGGAATGAAACTGTCCTTCGCGGTATGCGCATCAAGCTGCTGCCGCAGCTCACGAATAATCACGCGGTTGCCAATAAGCAGAATATGCCCCTTGTTCGCTACATCCACTTCCATGCCCGAGAATACCTTTAGTCCCTCGACGAGATAATAATCATTCGTATAGTCAAAATGATAGTCCAGCTGATCCAGCAAATCCGTAAAGTTCAGCGTGTTAAAATGCTCGGTCAATGCCACGGCATGGAGTCCGTTTTCCTTCGCTTCGCGAGCCATCGATAGGAAATATTCAAGTGAAAAGTGCGTTTTCTTCGAAAGCTTGCCATGGGTATGCAAATCAATATTCATCATAAGTAGGTAATCTCCATTCGATTCTAAATTAGAAAGATATAAAATGCCCAAGACTAACAAGAGCGATCATAAACAGCAAAGAACAGCCGAGAAAGATGAAATCATGCGGCCGAACCTGCATATGAGAAAGCTTCAGCCGTTTCGCCTCCGGACTGACCAGCGCATAAGTGAAGCCGCGTACCTCTAGCGCTTCCACTGTCGTTCGGGTCCGTTTGGCCGTATTCAAAATGAGCGGGTAAAAGGCGAAAACGCCGATTTTAGCCATATAGACAAGCGACCGCATATATAAAAAACCTTTCTTGCGAGGCGCACGTCCGCGCAGCCGGAACGAGTGGATCAGATTATGGTACTCTTCAATCAGAATCGGCAGCATTCGGTAGCCATAAGAGACACCGAAGCTGAATTGCCCGGGCATTCCCATGCTAAGCAGCGCATCGCTAAGCTTCTCGGGGTCCATGCTGGAAAAGACGGCTATGCTGGCTAACGAGATGAGCAATATTTTTAACGTCAATGTCATGAGCGGCCATACCCCGGCCAGACTTCCGCCGAAGAAGAGGGAGCCGAGTAAAATGTAGCTGATTTCACTGACGAGTCCGACACCCATGATGATTAGGACAAGCGGACTTACCTTAGAGGAGAGCGTGAGCGCCAGCATCGGAATAAGCATGCCGAGCAAAATGGCTTTGTTATGAATAAACCAAGGCGCTATGGCGAAAAAGGAATACCAGATGAGCAGGATACGCGGATCAAAACGCGACAGCAGAGTCGACTGCCTGCCGAAAGCGGTACGCATCAATTCGATTTTAATTTGCTCTACGCTCAGCTTGTCGAGCATGCTTTGCTTAATGGCTTCCAACGGTGTTGTCCTCCTTATCTGAATGGGAGTTATGGTTAAATAACGGCGTCCGGGATAAACGAGCGGTGAATTCGGCTACGGACAAGCAGGGTGGCTCGAAGCCCAGGTGCTGGCTAAGCAAGGCGATTTGCGGCGCAAGGAGCCCTGCTTTCTCAAGAATGGCCGTATGGCTGAAAAGCGAACGTTGATCGGTATCAAGCGCCACTCGGCCGTTATGCATGACAATGACGCGATTGGCCCATTCGGCAACAAGCTGCATGTCATGCGTAGCGATCACCGTTGTTTTCACTTGTTGATGCAGCTGGGCCAGCATTTCGGTCATTTCGCGGCGGCTTGAGGCATCGAGACTGGCGGTCGGTTCATCAAGCAGCATGACGGCAGGGCGCATGGCTAAACCGATGGCTAACGTCGCTCTGCGCTGCTGTCCGCCGCTCAGGAGCCTGCCGTCACGGTCTTGCAAGCCGGTTAGCCGCAGGCGCTCAAGAATACCATCGACAAAGCTGCGGTAGTCTGGGATGTTACGGGCTTTTAAAAAATATTCAATATCCTTGCGGATAGAGTCTTCAATGAACATCTCCTCGGGATTCTGGTATATGTATGAGACAAAATCGGATAACAGCTCAGGCGGAGACTGCTTGGTTATATGTCCGCATACCTCCAGCCGTCCGGCGCTTGGCCGCCGAATGCCTGAAATTAACTTCAGGAGCGTGGATTTGCCCGCGCCGTTATTCCCGACCAAAGCGATGCGATCCCCTTCATAAAAACTTATCGACATATCGCGGATGACGGGATGCATATCTCTCGTGATCGTTTTATAAGCGTAGGAGACATCGGTAAACGTAATAAGCGATTTCTTTGGGTACGAGTTATTGTCGATGGGTTCGCTTACGATAGGGACGTTCTCGATAATGGAAGACTGTCCTATCACTTGGCTAAAATAGTCGGCGGCCTCGTCAATGGTAATCGGGTAAAGGTGGCCAGCGGTCTGAGAATGTATGCCTTCAGCCTCCGAATCGCGAACGGCCAAGGTTACCTGCGGAGGCAAAATATGCAGGGCAGCCAGCTCGTCAACGGCGGACAACGCTTCTTGGACAGGCTTGACCCACCTTATCGTTCCGCTATCCATGAGCACGACCCTGTGACAGTAGTCCGCTATAAATTCGGTATGATGCTCAATGACGATAATCGTTTTTCCGTACTGCTCATTTAATATTCGGAGCTTGTCGTAAATGAGCCTGGCATGAAACGGGTCAAGCTGGGCCACAGGCTCATCGACAATAATAATGTCAGGATCCAGCGACAAGGCGCCAGCAAGAGCCGTAAGATGCTTTTGTCCGCCGCTTAGCTGCCAAATCCACTGTTCCTTCAACTGCTCGATGCCAAGCATGGATAGGGCGCGCAGCCCGCGCTCCTTGTAATCCGCAAAGCCGTAATTAAGCGGGGCAAAGCAGGCTTCGTCATAGACGGTGGGACGTACGAGCTGGTTCTCAAAATCTTGAAACACATAAGCAACCTTTCGGGATAAAGAGGATACCGTCTCATCTGCAGCCGTAAGCCCAGCCACTTCGATAGAGCCGATTAAATCGCCGACATAGTAATTCGGAATAAGACCATTGAGACATTTGCACAGCGTGGACTTGCCGCTGCCGTTCGTGCCGGCAACGGCAATAAACTCGCCGGGCTGAATCGTAAGGTAAATGTCGCGCAGTGCTGTGCCTTCCGCTCCCGGATATTGAAACTGCACATCCTGGAGAGCTATGATGGGAGCCGCTTGCTGCGGCTCCCGGCGGGCCATCTGTGTGTGTAATGGTCTCAAAGCTTTATGTCCCCCGATACGCGAGCAGATTTGGATTTGGCGCGAAAGGCAGCAAATAGGGTAACGGCAAGGACAAGCACGGCTGCTAAAACACTGACCCAGATGAAGCCACTCCCGTACTGCTCGATAAATTCGGGCTCCCATACCGCAAAATTAATATCCGACTCGGATAAGAATTCAGCGACTACGCCGATAAAAACGAATAAGATAGCGGTAATAAGGAGGCGCGGCGTCATGAGCTGGCCCCATGATACGGTAATTCGGCTGTCACGCGGCTTCATGCCGAGCAGCGGCTCTATTTTGCCATACAAACGGGGAACAAGAAATAAGGTTGGCAGAAGGGAGAAGAAGATGCCCGTAATCACCATAGCATTCAGGAAGCTTAGACCTTCAATAAGCAAGATACTTTCCGGAATGCCCGGAACGGCCTCTAGCTCTTCAATGCCGAACCATACTTTGCTGATATCGACAATCGCGCTGAGCATTTGGTCAATGCCGACTGCAACGAAGGAGGCGAGCGCGAGCTGCTTCCGGTTGCGGGGGTCGCTGACGAGTAATCCCGCTATGTACATTGCTATGGTAAACTCAATAAATTTCTCCAGTTCGCCGAGTCCTCCGAATTGGCCAAGCAGCAGCTCGCCGAAGATAACCTCTCCAAAGGAAGCGCCAAGCGCGGCATACAGCGGATTAAATAGAATGCATAGCGTAAGCGGAATAAAGGCGAAATACTCGACCTTCAGTTCAATCGGTCCAAGCTTTAGCTCGGGAATGAGCTCGGAGAACATGTTGGATATGCCGTACAAAGACATGGATAATATGAAGACCATAAGCTTTTGTGATTGCGTTAACTCGTATCGGCGCTTAGGCGCTGAAACCATGGGGATTCCTCCTAAATTGTTTTGTGAGGCGGCTTTCGCCTTGTAAGCCTCGTTTCAAAGCGAATTCTTCTACAATATAGGGATTGAATGTTTTCGGATCATCAACAAATTGTATGGATTGTGTAAAATAAAATACATTTATTTAATTATGAAAAAAAATTATCATAATTTATCAAAAATGTGTTATACTCCATATAGAAAATCGGAAACGCAAACCTAGAGGAGAATAGGGGATAGTTTGACATGACAGCCTTTCATTTGGAGATGGATCTCGATAATATGTCAAAGAGCCAGCAGGCGATCGCCAATTACGTAATGGGTGCGCTGCAGCAAATTCCTTACTGTACGGAAGAGGATATCTCGCTTGCAGTAGGCGTAAGCACAGCGACCGTATCGCGATTTTGGCGGACGATCGGCTTTGCTAACTTAAAAGCATTCAAGAAGCATCTGCTCCAAAACGAGCATGCGACGCCTGCTCGCAAGATGAAACAAATTTTGAATAAAATGGAGCATGAGGAGGCGGATGTCGTAAGCGAAATGCTGGACATTGCGTCTGCGAATATAGAGGTGACGTCGAAGCGGGTGGGGCGGGAGTCATTTTATAAAGCGGTTGAGGCCATTCACGCCGCGCGGACGGTTTATGTATTCGGCACGGGGGCGGCCGTGAGCTTAATAGAGCTTATACGCTTTCGATTAAACCGGATAAACGTGCGAGTCGATGGAATGGCCGGCAGCGGAAGCGAGCTTCTGGAATCGCTTGTCCATGCGGGACCTGATGATGTTGTGCTGATGTTTGGATTCGTAAGGCGCTCTCCGGAACTAACCGTGCTGCTTGAGAATGCGCGTACAGGCGGCTATACAACCGTGCTTGTTACGGATTTGCTGGTCTCTGATATGCTGGAGCAGAGCGACCTGGTCCTGCAGGTCGATCGGGGCGAGCTGGAGGGCTTTCATTCGATGGCAGCGCCGGTCGCGCTTATGGATGCCTTATCGGTTGCAGTAACGAAGAGGCGCGGGGAGCAGGCGCTTCAGCAGCTGGATCGTTTGCATACGCTGCGGAAGAAATATGCCTCGCTGCTGCCTAAATGAAATAAAAACGCCGGAGCCTGCAGGCTCCGGCGTCTTTGCTTATAGTTCACCGCGAGACGAATGAGGTGTTAACGCCAAATGACGGCAACAACCGTTTACGTTTGTTATTTAAAAAAACGAATCGTCAATGGATAACGGTAACCATTGCCCTCGGAGGCGCGAATGGAGGCGATAATGGTAAACACGAGCCAGAAAACAAATAATAGCGGTGTAGTGATGAAGCCGATAAGCACGAAAATAAGCAGGCCTGAAATAATGGTGTAGATCGCGTTGCTAATTTGAAAATTAAGCGATTCCTTGCCGTGCATATCTACGTAGCTCGATTGGTCTTTTTTCATGAGCCAGATGACGAGCGGTCCAAGAATGTTGCCAAGCGGGATTATCAATCCGCTGAATGCGAGCAGATGACAGAGCATGCCGTATGTTTTTTCTTCTTTGTGGAGCCCAAAAGGCTGATTCATCAGGTGTTGCCTCCCTTATTCTTAAAAGACGTTGAAATGGCTTTAAGTACATATACGTAGGGAAGGCCGAAAGATATGCATAAATTATGCATGAATTGCCGTTCATGACTCTAGCATTACGTCATTGCAACAGTATGCGGCAGCAATTTATTAAGGATGCTTGCTGGAGTGATCGCAGCCGTTTCTGCACGGGAAATAGCGGGAATCTGATATAGACTTAAAAAAGGATTATCCTTTCGTAGAAAAAACCTACAAAGGATAATCCTTTTTTAGAAGCTGCCCGGAGCGGGAGGGTATGGGGGATTGCTGTGCTGCTCTTTTTTGAAAGCGGCAATAAAGAGGAATACGGCAGTTGTAAGATGCATGATCATACCCAGAAAAGGAATCCATGCCAATACCGAGGTGACGATACCTAGTATGCTGCCCACTATGGGTTTATTGTGCTGCGAACAAAGGACCAGCGTTATAATGTGGAGCACAAGCGCGACGAACAGCAGGGTATAACCGGAAAATAGGACCAGCGAGCCTCCCAGAAAGGGAAAGCCCAATATGCCTTCCATAATTGCGGTAACTAGCAGCAGCGTGCCAGCAGCCTTCATGTATGTTCCTCCTAACAGGAATTTTATTTTTTTTACAGCAGATGCATCAAAAAAGATAAGTTTATCGGTTACTGTGTTTATTCTTACGCGTGAAATGCCTTATAGGTCGCATTTGTCTTCGGTAAGAGGCATAAAGAAAGGTAAAAGTTACCTTTTTCTATGCATCGGAGGAGGCATGCTTCGCAAAGATTTCGGAATTGTACGCAGAGATTCGTTTGTTGATTTCATTTCGTATGTATTCATGTGTCAGAGTAATGCAATCTTCATAGCCGCGGCAATTGAAATGATAGGTTAGTTTGTTATTTATTCCGTGATCCGTACAAACGGTGATGCTTTTTGAAACCAGCAGCCGAGTGTTCGCCGCTAAATCAGCCTTCATTTTCAAAATGATAATGTCGGCGGCTTTGGCAAAGATCGCACGCAAGGAGCGGGCTTTCCGATCCAGTTCGCGACTATTGCGTTCTACGACTGCGAGTGCTAGCGGAAGAATAATGGAGTCTTGCATAAGCTGAAGCTCTTCCGCAGCCGGCGGCTGGCATGAATGCGGGTTATGATTGTTTACCTTAAATAACGGCATGGCCATTAGTAAATCACCTCATGCACATTATAGGGGAACAAACGTTCTGTAGTCAACCTATCCATTCCATAAAACATACAAAAAAACCTCCTACGACGAATGTGTAGAAGGTCTCATTATAATGACTGCAAGTTGCTTCTAAAAAATATATGGCGCGCCCGAGAGGGCTCGAACCTCCCACCTAACGTTTAGGAAACGTTTGCTCTATCCGGATGAGCTACGGACGCGCAGCAATGTTAATTATAGCATGTGCCCTTTTAAGGAAGCAAGATTAACCAGTCTTATTTTGGGATCCTGCATTTATTGTCGAAATAAGTCAATTTTCTAGGTTATACAGCAGGAAAAAAAGTGCAGGGGGGCGAATAGTTGTATGGACGAAGAGCTCGAACAGCTGGAGGAATACCCCGCATGTATGAATACTTCAATGAACCTTTTTCTTTTAAATTAGATTTAACGCCAGAACAAATGCTTAAGGTTATTTTTGAATATACCGCAAAAATCGCTACGGAGAAAAAATTGGAAAATGTTCTTGTTTTAATGTCGAATATGGGCAGGGATATGGTCGTTGCCGACCGCTGTACGGTCTGGTTAATTGATGCTGCGAGTAATGAATTGTTCACGGTGGTCGCGCATGGTATAGGCGAAATTAGAATACCTTACGGAAGCGGCTTAGTAGGGAGTGCAATCAGCACCGGGCAGCCTATTTTTATCGATGATGCTTACGGGGATCCCAGGCATAACCCGGAGAGCGATAAAAAGACGGGCTATCGGACGAAGTCGATCATGACCATTCCTTTCCGCAACAATCAGGGAGAGGTGATCGGAGCGTATCAAGCGATCAACAAGCTTACTCAAAAGCAGTCATTCTCGACACAGGACATGGACTATCTCACCCTAGCTGCAGCCTATTCGGGCAAATCCCTTGAATCCATTATGCTGCATCAGGAAATAATAGAGACACAGAAAGAAATCATTTTGGCTATGGGCAATATCGGCGAGGGACGCTCCAAGGAAACAGGGAATCATGTAAAGCGGGTTGCTCAATATTCTTATATTTTGGCAGCAGGCCTTGGCATGAGCCAGGTAGAAGCCGAAATGCTGCGAAGCGCATCGCCCATGCATGATATTGGGAAGGTAGCGATTCCGGATGCGATCTTGCAAAAGCCAGGGAAGCTCACGGCCGCGGAATTTGAGCAAATGAAGGAACACTGCACGATTGGATACCAGCTGCTGAGAAAGTCAAAGAGGCAGCTCCTGCAGGCCGCAGCGATTGTAGCTTGGCAGCATCACGAGAAATGGGATGGGACCGGTTATCCGCAGGGGCTTGCGGGAGAGAATATACATATCTATGGACGAATTACGGCGCTTGCCGATGTATTCGATGCCTTAGGCAGCGCGAGGGCATATAAAGAGGCATGGCCGTTGGAACGTATTTTGCAGCTCATAAAAGAGGAGCGGGGGCGGCACTTTGACCCTCAGTTGGTCGATGTTTTTTTCGAGCAGCTTCCGCTTATTCTTGAAGTAAGAGAGCAGAATGAAGACCTGTTTGAAACGGAATAAAAATAAATTTATGCCTTATCGGAGAAATCCGATGAGGCTTTTTTTGAATGGGGCATGCATGCCCATAGCCATATAGAAGCATCGGAATCCGTTTTTTATTGACAGATCACCGATGGAGGCCAAGGAGGAGCTACGAATCCAGAGCAGCTGTTTGCCGGCGGCTACGCGGCATGTTTCGAGAGCGCGATCAATGTTGTAAGCCGGTTGAAGAAAATTATGGTAGAGAAAACGGAAGTAACCGCTCATGTTACATTAGGGAAGGACGAAGGCAGAGGATACGAGCTGGGAGTCAAACTTGATATTTCTATTGTTGGCGTTGAACCGGATGTGGCGAAGGAATTGGTCGATGCGGCCCATCAGGTTTGTCCATATTCGCGGGCGACTCGCGGCAATATTAACGTGGAGCTTAACCTTGTATAAGGACTAACCGGTCAGTTAAAGCATTTGAAGCATTTGAATACAAAAAAAATCCGGAGATCATTCTCCGGATTTTTCACTTTCACTAAGCCAAGACCATAGGGCCTCGGTCTCCGTCATGACAACAACCGTGAATGCGGTTGTTCATTATTTTGATATGGATTGTTTGCCGGATAGCTCGATTGACTTCTGAACAAGCACGGACATGGCATCCACGCAATGTTTAGCAACTTCTTTCTGAATCGGAATGCATGATAATTCGGTACATGCAATGATGACGCATTGGCATTCATCATGGGTAAGAAGGTGGTTAATGATACCTTCAAACTCGGAAGGCTCTACAGGCAGATTTCGTTTTACCTTATTGTAGATAATGTCCATCACATGCTCTTGAACCGCTGCGTCCGGCTCATGCAGCCTCATATTGTACTGCTCGCAGCCCTTACGGTAAACGCCGCTGCTCACTGTGCCGTTTGTTGCCAAGATGCCTACTTTGCAGTGCTCGCCGTAGGTATCGTAAATTTCCTTTAAGCTCTCATCCACCATATTAATGATATTAATGCTTGTCATTTGCTGCATTTCATTATAAAAGTAATGCGAAGTATTACACGGTATTGCTATATTCGACACGCCGGACGCTTCAAGCAGCTTTAAATCTTTAGCAACCGCCTTTAGAAACAGCTCGCCTCTGTTGTCCAATATCACTCCGGTTCGATCGGGCAATGTGGCATGATTAAGAATCACCATATCGATATGTTCCTGATCACGTTCCGCTGCTGTCTGTTCGATGACCATGTCGAAAAATACGGATGTTGCTTTCGGTCCCATCCCGCCAATGACGCCTAAGCTTTTAGCTTCCATTGTTCAACCTACTTTTATTGAAGTGTTAGTTGCGATTAATTCGTTTTTTCTGCGTTTTAAATGCGTCGTCACTTTGTTTTTGATTTTATTTCCCTGACGATTTCCGCTTCATTAAAAGGAAATTCCGTTTTTCCGATAATTTGCGTCGTTTCATGGCCTTTGCCGGCGATAAGGATCACATCGTCTTTTTTGCTGATTTCAATGGCGAAGGCAATCGCGTCTCTCCGGTCGACAACAGCCTCGTAAGCGCCGTTATACGCTTCAATGCCTTCAATGATCTCACGGATAATCAGGTTGTTATCCTGCATCTTCGGATTGTCCGAAGTAATAACGGAAAAATCGGCAAACGTGGCAGCAACCTTCGCCATCGCTCTGCGCTTCTCCGTGCCGGATTCTCCGTCTGACGCGTAAACGCCGAATACGAGAATGATTCTTCCTTTGGCAAAAGGCCTTATCGTCGTCAAAGCTTTCTCTAGACTATCCTCGGTATGAGCGAAATCGACGATAATTTTGGAGTCTCCATCTTGATAAACCACCTCTAGGCGCCCTTTAATGCCATCGACGGCCTCAATGCCCTCAGCGATTTGCTGCAGGCTGAATTGGTTGGCATATGCGGTTGCGATAGCCGCCAAGCTGTTATATACGTAGATCGTCCCAGGGAGGTTCACCTTGATGGAGATCCTTCCCTTTGGCGTATTCACGGTGTAGGTGGTGTAGTCGGAAAAATAATGAATGTCCGTCGCATAAATATCGGCTTCCTGCTCTATTCCGTAAGTAAGCAGCTTAGGCTCCTTATCCTTTAAGCGATCGATTAGAATCCGTCCGTATTTATCGTCGGCATTTATAATATTGTAGTCCGTGGTCATGTCAAACAGCTTTGCCTTGGCCTCGAAATACTCCTCCATCGTATGATGCAGCTCGAGATGGTCGGGCGTTAGATTCGTAAAAATCCCGGTGTTGAAGCTGGAATGAGCAACCCGGTTCAGATTAAGCGCATGCGAGGAGACCTCCATGACGCAATGCTTCATGTCGGACTGCGTCATCTCAGCGAAGATCTGCTGAAGATTCAGGGATTCGGGCGTCGTATTTTTATTTTGAAACACCTTATCCCCGATCACCGTGCCAATGGTACCGATAATCCCAAGCGTGGTTCCCGTTTGCTCGAAAATAGATTTGAGAAAATAGGTGGTTGACGTTTTCCCGTTCGTTCCGGTAATGCCGAGAAGATTCATTTGCTCCGTCGGGCGATGATAGAAATTAGCAGCTATTCGTGCAAGCGCTTCGCGCGTATTGGCTACCTGCAGGACGGTTACGTCAGCAGAGATTGGAACATCCTTCTCTACGATAATCGTGGTTGCTCCAAGCTCGATCGCTTTATCAATGAAACGATGGCCGTCCACCGAAAAACCGGAAATCGCAACGAATACGCCGTTTGCCGCAGCCTCTCTGGAATCGTAGGCAATAGAAGCTGCTTCTCTATGTAAATCGCCTTTCACGAGCTTATATTCAAGATCTGTAATTAAGGAGGTCAACAACATATGATACGATCAGCTCCATTCTAGTGACCTATTTCTATCTGTACGGACTACCTTCTTAGAAGCTTTTTCGTCAGCTTGCCGCCAATAATGGAAGCGTAAGAGAAGGCTGGCTTAGGGTCTTTCCAATCCCAAATGGCATAAGCCTTCGGCTTAAATAACGAGACGAATACCTGCTTCCATGTCAGCTGCCCGGTCTTGACATAATCGCGGACGGCGAGCATGTCTTCATAGCCGTACCAGAATACGCGGTTCGTATCCTCCTTGACGGCTTTGGGAGGCACAAGGTTGCCGCCTGTCAGCTCTTGGTAGGTAATCCAGGGAATATTTACGCCTACCTTGTAGAGCAGGTTATTCAAGTTTGTAATCCGGCAGTTGACCTCGATGAGATAATAGCGGCCAGTCTCGGCATCCTTCTTGAACTCGATCTCGGCGAAGCCCTTCCATTTCATTTTTTCCAGGAAAGGAGCACCGATATCGAACAGCTCTTGCACGTATCTTTGGCCGGTGTACACGGATGCCCCGAAGTTGATGGGATACTGGCGGAATTTCTGGCAGGTTACCCAGTGGGTCACTTTGGAATCTTGGTTTAAATAAGCGTCAAAGGTATACATATGATCGTCAAAGCCCGGAATGATCCGCTGTACGATGACTTCCAAATTTGCTTCCTGCGACTTGGCTAGTGCTTGTTCGAGCTCCGCTCGGTTGTTCACTTTAAAAAGCTTTCTTCTGAATTTCGCAACGAAGGAAGGGGAGTCAGTCGGCTTGACGATACATGGATACTTGATCGTCTGGTCTATTTTCTCGAAAAAATTCTCTTCGTTCACACGGACCGTCTCCGGAACCGAAACGCCGTTTTCGAGAGCCAAACGCTGTAGTACTTCTTTATTCATCATATCCGAATAAATGCCTGGTATGTTTTGCGGAATGAGATAATGCTCTCTCAGCTCCTCCAAATGCTCATCAATAACCTCAAGGTAGGAGTCATGGCAGGGAATTAGGACCGGCGGAGCGCTTTGCTTGCGGGCATAATCCTTCAAAAAACGAATAAATGCAGCCGTATCTTCTTTATAATGAGGAGAGATTAGTCTCTCTGACGTATATTTTGAATCCGCTCCATAGGTATCTTTAGTAGAATAATCAACGGCAACCGTATGTACGCCGTTAATGCCTAGGCAACGAATAGTGCTTAAACCGATATAATAATTACATCCTAAAATAACTGCTTTATTATTCACTAGGGCACATCCCGACATCCGAATTTATGTTCATTTCACTTACATTACGACTAATGTTTAAATAATTTTACTTCATACTTTCTTATAATACAAATGGATTTATCCTCATAATAGCGGATGGCTGGCGGGTTTTTATCCGAGATTACGCTTGGAAAACAAGAGCAAACTAAAGATTTGTTTGCAGCCAATCGTTATGCAGACGAGGATTAAAAAAAGATTATGAAAAGGTTAGTCATTTTTTCCGTTTTATGGCTATGATGATTGCGAGCCATTTATAGGCATGAATATTTCACTAGTCTGAAAAGAGCAAGAATAAAAATTACCAAATTATGATAGGTTTTGATAGTTAAAAAGAACTATAAAATGGTATAAATAACTTCATTTTGTCGAATAATGCCCGAAAATTGTCTGCTTTCGTCGACAAGTTTTTACAAACTCCTTATTGCGCTAAGAGTATAATAGAAGCATTACCACACGAGTGCTAGATAAGGAGCGTGCCCCGAAGCGAGCTATGGACAAAAAAAACTTGCTAATACAATTGCAGTCGCTACGGCTAAAGCTTCATGAAATCGCCGAAGAACGCGGCAGTTTGACAGATCCGGATGTTCTAGCCATTAGCGAAGAGGCCGATCAGCTTATTGTTGCGTTACAGCATATACAAAGAAATGAGATAACACATATTACGGTACGCCGTGATAACCTATAGGGAATTTTATTTCTCCCGAAGCCTACGAAAAAATTGTGTTAACAAAGATGCGCATTCCGGTTGTAAAATGCCACTAGTGAGCTCCGTTTCATGATTGAAACGGGGCTCTTGCAATAAGTTCATGAGCGTCCCTGCACATCCCGCCTTTGGATCAGTTGTTCCGTATACAACACGTTTTACCCTGGATTGGACAATGGCGCCCGCGCACATTGGACAAGGCTCTAACGTGACATATAACGTGCAATCTAACAATCTCCATGCGCCGATGCGATCGCAGGCGTCACGAATGGCTACCATTTCGGCATGCGCGGTTGGATCAAACCGTGTTTCGCGCAAATTGTAGCCCCTTCCTATGATTTCATTGTTTCTAACGATTACAGCTCCTATTGGAACCTCCCCGATTTGCTCGGCTTTTTTAGCTTCTTCTATGGCTTCAAGCATCCAATTCTGGTCTTCTTGCTCTCTTGTCATACATCAAAACTCCTTTAATTTTTTTCATTATACGACGAACAAATATTCTGTTGTTAACATGTAGTGGATAACTTTGTGGATAACTAACGGGATATGCACAAAAATACTCACATTTTATTCAGAGCTGTGCACAACAATTGTTAGTAATGTGTATAAGTTGTTAATAAACACGTTTTTGTGTAAAAGGATGTGTCATACATTGTCGATTAAGATGAAATTCTCTGTCTTGATTACGCTGATCGTATTTACATTTTTCATATTACACCACTTTTTAAGTGAATATTCGATGATGCAGGACATGCGTGAGCAAGCGCGCCGTACGATGCAGGATACCTCTATGCATGTTGCTAACACTTTTTCGGCCTATGAGAAGCAGTCGGGACTCGGAATTACCCTTGAGAAAGACGACCCTTACGGTCCGGAGCATCTTTTTGACATTGTAGAAACAATAATTCCAAATATAAAGGAAATAACGGTATTTGAGCAAGACACGCTATCGGTCGTATACGGCACCTATACCTATTTGGATTCCACGAGTGATCTTCCCCTAATAACCGATGCGAAGGACACGGGGTTTGGGCTGCGGAAAATGCAAATCAACGGGAAGCCGTATTTTCGAAGCTTTTACTCAGCCGATAAGATGGACAAGTATATCATCAGCGTGGTTTATGATGGCGAGGGGATTCAACAGCTCATCAGCCAAAAACGCAATGATACGTTAATCTTTACGGGAATAACGATGATTCTGGTGCTTATCATCAGCTACTGGCTGGTCGGCGTAATGATCCGGCCGCTCAAGGATATTTTATGGAAGGTAAATGAAGTTTCTTCCGTACGCTTTCAACAGCCCATTCGCATCAAGCGCAAGGATGAATTTGGTTTGCTTGCGTTAAAGGTAAATGCGATGTCGCAAAATTTAAGTATATACATGAACAAGCTGCGAAGGGCGTTCGAAGAAAACCGCAGAATGAAAGAACACTTGGAATCCTTCATTAACCATACAAGCGACGCGATTCATCTAAACGATCTGGATGGCAAGGTGATTCAGGTAAACCGGGCTTTCGAGCAGCTCTTCGGCTACGAGGAAGAGGAGGCCGTCGGTCTTATTTATCCGATACTTCCGGAAACGCACCGCACCGAAATGAAGAACATGCTGAATCAGCTGTTGTTAGGAAAGGCCCTGCCTGCACAGGAGACGATGCGTCTAACCAAGTCAGGCGAATTGATACCGGTCAGCGTGACGATTTCGCCTATTCGTGATTCGGATGGAACGATTCGCGCGTTTGCCAGCATTACCAGGGATATGAGAAGCCGTAATAAAATGGAGGAGCTTCTGCGCAGATCCGAGAAGCTAACGACGGTAGGACAGCTTGCTGCGGGCGTTGCCCATGAGATCCGGAACCCGCTTACGACGCTGCGCGGTTTTCTGCAGCTCCAGCAGGAGAGCAAGAAGCTGGCGCTTTCCCACGTCACTCTTATGCTGTCGGAGCTTGACCGTATTAACCTCATCGTCGGTGAGTTTCTCATCCTCGCCAAGCCGCAGGCAACGCGATTTGTATCGAAAGACGTGAGGCAAGTGCTGCAAGATGTCATTGCATTAATGAATAGCGAGGCGCTTCTGCATAATATAGAGTTCCGAATTTCGTTAACGGAAGAAATTTGCCTTATATCATGCGAGGAAAATCAATTGAAGCAGGTATTTATTAATTTGCTGAAAAATGCGATTGAAGCCATGCCGAGCGGAGGCGAAATCCATATTCGGATAGGCCACAAAAGGGAGCACATCTCCATTACGATTACGGATGAGGGCATGGGCATTCCGGACGATATGATTCCCAAAATCGGCGATCCCTTTTTTACGGGCAAGGAGACCGGTACCGGACTTGGCATTATGGTGACCCAGCGGATTATTAACAGCCACCGGGGGACAATGGAGATCAAAAGCCAAGTGAATGTGGGAACGGCGGTACATATCATGCTTCCGGCTTTGAAAGAAGTGAGTGAGAGCGTTATACTGGAAGCATAAGAATGGAACAGGCTTCTTAAGTAAGCCAGGGAGGGAATTCTCCATTGAAGCATGATTTCGTTTTGAAAAAGACAGGATCGAATGAAGGTTTGCCTGTTAATAAAGCTGCCGGCTACAGCGCCCTGCTTGTCGGGGCTACCGGTTTAATCGGCAAAGCTTTGCTTGGGCAGCTGCTTCGTGATCCTCTCGCAAGAGAGGTGACGGTTCTCTCCAGGCGGCCTATAGAGGCCAAGGGATTAGGAACGGCAGGCGAGCTGGCGAAGCTGAAGGTTATCGTGGCAGACCTTGATGGCATGGATCAAGCGTTAGGGCAGGTAACCGCGGATGCTGTGTTCTGCACGCTAGGGACGACGATTAAGATAGCTAAAACAAGGGAAGCCTTCCGAAAGGTCGACTACGAGTATCCGCTTATGCTGGCTCGTTTTGCGGAACGAACGGGCGCTTCGCTTTTCTCTGTCGTTACGGCAATGGGCGCAGCTTCAAACTCGAGCGTCTTTTACAGCAGAGTCAAGGGAGAGCTGCAGGATGCGTTGGCCCTTCTCCGTATTCCGGTGATTCAGGTGTTTCAACCTTCTCTTCTGCTTGGTGAGCGGGCAGCCGCGCGTCCAGGCGAAGTTTTCGGAGCGATCGTATCAAAAGGTCTGCAGTTTGCGATGATTGGTCCATTGCGCAAATATCGGCCGATCAAGGGAGCGGATGTCGCAATAGCGATGATCCGGGCAGCGGGAAACGCAATAACAGTGAATGCTGCAGCCGCGGTAAGCAAGACGCCGGCTATGCATTATTATCCATCGGACAAAATTGCCGATTTGGCAGTACATACAACGGGGTGAGACAGCTTTGAGAATCAATAAGTTTATAAGTGAAACGGGATTTTGCTCCAGGCGCGAGGCGGATAAGCTGGTAGACAGCGGGCGCGTAACGATTAACGGCGTTACGGCGCAGCTCGGCAGCCAGGCTGAGCTTGGCGACGATGTGCGGGTCGATGGAAAGAAAATCGGAGAGCAAAAAAACCATGTTTATATTGCGCTTAATAAACCGGTAGGAATAACGAGTACGACCGAGCTTCATATCAAAGGGAATATCGTTGATTTCGTCGGCCATCCGGAGCGTATCTTTCCCATCGGCAGGCTGGACAAGGATTCTGAGGGCCTAATCCTTCTTACGAATGACGGGGACATCGTAAACCCGATCCTTCGCTCGGAAGGAAAGCACGAGAAGGAATATTTAGTCACGGTTGATAAGCCGGTAACGGATGCCTTCCTGCAAGGGATGGCCAGCGGCGTTCGTATTTTGGGAAGCATGACCTTGCCATGCGTGGTCACGAGAGTGACGGACCGGGTGTTCCGCATTATTTTGACGGAAGGACGAAACCGCCAAATCCGCAGGATGTGCGAGGCATTTGGTTTTCATGTAAGGAGGCTGCAGCGGCAGCGGATTATGAATATCCAGCTGGCTGGATTGCATGTCGGGAAGTGGCGAGACCTAACGGATGCAGAGAAGGCGGCTTTATTTGAAACGTTGAACTACAAGCCGGTGTAGGTTAAAGGCAGAAAAAAGAAAAACCCCTGAATCACGCTCCTGCAGCGAGCGGATTCAGGGGTTTTGTTGTTATTTTGTTACGGGCAGCGTCTGCGCGTTCGTTTCATCGGAGTAGCTGTGCATGATGGAAACCTCAACCCGGCGGTTTTTGGACTTGCCTGCCGCCGTTTTGTTATCGGCCACCGGCCGATATTCGCCATAGCCGATCGCGCTGAAGCGTTCGGGCTTTAGCTGTTTATTTTCGAGCAAAATATCCATAAAACGAATGGCACGCATCGAGCTTAAATCCCAATTCGATTTGAAGAAGACGTTCGAGATCGGCGTCGTATCGGTATGGCCGGATACGATGACCTCGTAATCCGGATATTGCTGGAGCATCTTGCCGATGGCAACGGCCAGCGCTTTCGATTCAGGCTTGACAGACGCTTGCGCCGGGGCAAACAAGGCGTTGTCGCTAATGGTAATCATGAGCTGGGAAAGATTGAGCTTCGTTTCCAGATCGGTTGTCAGGCCGTTCTTTTTGATATAAGCGTCAATCTTCTTCTTCAGATCCTCGAGATCCTTTTGCTCCTGCTCCATAATGGCCTTGCGAGCTTTTTCCTCAGCGGTTTGGCTTTGGGTCTGCTCCTTGCTATCATCCTTGGAATCAATAATGCCGCCGGCTTCGTCCTGTTTCTTTCCGTCATCATCACCAGATTCAACGATGGACGATTCGGTTAGGACGCCGCTGCCCGTGCTGAGTGCAACGCTAAAGGCTTTGGACATTTCTTCGAACTTTTTCACGTCGACGGAGTTCATGGAGTACAACACGATAAAGAGTGCGAGCAGCAGGGTGAGCAAGTCGGCATAAGGAATGAGCCAGGATTCGTCAACATGCTCTTCATGTTCTTCGTGTCTATGCTTTCTGCTCAACGGCGCCTTCCTCCTTCTCCCTCATTTTCAATCTTTCCGTAGGCGTAAGGAACACGGACAGCTTCTGGTTAATCGCAATCGTCGATACGCCGGATTGAATGGATAGAAGACCTTCAACCATCATAAGTCGAATTTGGATTTCCAGCTTAGACATGCGTTTTAGTTTGTTAGCAATGGGATGCCATAGTACATAACCTGTAAAGATACCAAGCAATGTAGCGATAAAAGCACCCGCGATAGCATGGGCGAGCTTCTCCATGTCACTCATATCGGCAAGCGCCGCGATCAAGCCTACAACCGCGCCAAGTACACCGAGCGTAGGAGCGTATGTGCCGGCCTGCGTAAAAATAAGCGCACCCGCCTTATGGCGGTCTTCCGTCGCAGCAATGTCCTCAAGCAATACGTCACGAACGAAATCTTGGTCATTGCCGTCAATAATCATACGCATGCCGTTCCGAAGGAATGTATCTTCAATTTCATCAACCTTTGCTTCAAGAGCAAGCAAGCCCTCGCGGCGCGTAATAGAAGCCCATTCCATGAAACGTTGAATCAGTTCATCACGCTGAGGCAGCTTTTGCTCGGTAAATACCATTTTAAACAGCTTCCCGACCTTGGAAAGCTCGGATATGGGAAAGGCGATCATAACGGAAGCTACCGTTCCCAAAATAATAATCATATAAGCAGCAGGATTTAAAAGAGACGACAGGTGTGCTCCTTTTAAAACCATCCCTCCGAGTACAGCGACTAAACCTAGAACAAGCCCGATAATTGTTGAATTTTTCATCATACACCCCGTCCAAATCATTTTCGACATTTCTCTACTTCTTCTATTATCGACATATGGGCATTCTGAAGTTAGAGTAAATGGAACTTTTGAAGAGGAAGGCGTTAAAATTTAAGAAAATGCGGTAGAATAGTAGAGAGATGTACATTAAATATGACGATGATAAAGGTGGTATGCGCAAATGGGCGTTAGACATGCAAGGGAATATGCAGATATATTGAAGGATTTGACAGCAGCTGTGGCGGAAATCGAGCAGAGCTATACCTTTTTTGAAATGGAAGCGGAGGAATGGGCGGTGCTTCCGGAAGAGGATCGTCACGAGGTGATGGAGGCGCTGGCGGATGATGTGTTCTTTGGCTTAGGCGAAAATCCGGTTATCGAGGTGGGCACCGGCGTCATTGCCTACAATAACAAGCATCATATTATTGAGGTCTCCCAGGACGATAAAGTCACGCAAATTATAAGACTGATCTAACCATCCGAAATTTGCGTCTCTGTTAACGGGATATATTTGTCGGATCTTTACATTTTATGTCGACTCTATTACAATGTTATTCTACAAGAGATGATAGATAACATAACACGGATGTAACATAGAGGAGACCGCTATGAATGAGTGCATATCATCGCTGCTGCTGCCGGAGGCGCTTGGTTTAGACGGCGAAACACTAGCCGCATTTTATCAGCCCATTATAGCTATGGATACAAGGCGAATCATGGGCTACGAGGTGCTTGGCCGAGCGGTAAAAGGCGATTCGGTTCGCAGTCTGGGGCCTTTTTTCTGCAATGACCAAATTGCGGAAGAGGATCATATCCTGGTGGACCGATTGCTGCGCGAGCAGGCATTTTCAAAGCTGACGTTAATGGAAGAGCAGCCTATGCTCTTTATAAATTTAAAGCCTTCTTGGATTTACCGATACGAGAAGAATGGCGAACTGTACACCTTGTTTTTGCTCGACAAATATGGGATCGATCCGAAGCATATCGTGATCGAGATTACGGAGGAGTGCTTCCACGGCTCAATGGAAGGGCTTCGCACCGTGGTAGATCTATACCGGGAGCGGGGCTGCTTAATCGCCATCGATGATGTCGGCAGCGGCTTCAGCAGTACGGATCGAATCGCGCATATCCAGCCGAATTTGCTAAAGATCGATATCCATATGATCAAAAAAAGCGCGACGCATGACGGGTATTTCGGGGTGCTGCGTTCCTTCTCCGATCTGGCGGACCAAATTGGCGCGTCACTGCTGGTTGAAGGCGTGGAGACGAGAGAGGATTTGGCTCGTTCCATCCAGGCCGGCGCGAGGTATGTCCAAGGCTTTATGTTCGCGAGAGCGGAGCCGGAGTTTCGGGAGCCCGATTGTTTTGCGGCGGTTATTGAAGCGGAGCTTGAGCAGCATTTGCTGCACTATGTAGGTTCCGAGAGATATTGGCAGCGGCAATCGGAGCAGTTAGCCGAGCAGCTCGTCGAGCTGCTGCAGGAAGCGGAATACCCCGAGGATAAAGATGAATGGATCGAGGAGCAGCTTCCCGAGCTTTATGCCCATTGCATGCGGGTTTACCTCTGCAATGATGTCGGCATTCAGCTTTCCTCGAATTTCTGCCGGGAGTCGGACCAAGCCTGGCGGCGCGAGGTGCAATATCGCGGTGCAAATTGGAGCTGGCGCCCTTATTTTGTACCCAATTTGGTTCAGTTAAATGAAAATAGGCGGGTAATCGTATCACGAGCCTATACTGACCTGGATTCCCATGCCTGGATTCGGACTATATCGGTGCTGGTTGCGCCTGGACTTATATTATTTATGGATTTAAAGGATACGGAGGGCGGTGCCCAGGGGCTTTAGCTTTAGCTTGAGCTAGACTCATAGACCATGCAGTGGCATTCTGCGAAGCCCGCAGCGGTCGATCGCGAATAGGTATCCGTAATTCTGAAGCCTGCTTGCTGATACGCGCGGATGGCGCGCTTATTCCAAGCCAGCACCTCCAAATCAATTTCGTTTAGAGGGGCGCGGCGCTGGGCTTCGGACACGATAAGTTCTGTGAATGCGGGGCCTAAGCCGCGGCTGCAGAGATCAGGCCTGAGTCCAAGCCCAAGCCGCGTGACACCGGTTATAGGAAAGAACTGCGCAAAGCCAATCAGCTCGAGCCGGTTATTCAAAACAGCCGCATATTGAGACGCGCGAAGGACGGGATCGCCAAATTCGATTCCGTCTTTTTTCATTTGTTCCCAAGACGGCCAATTATAGCAATCATAGGGCGCTTCGTAGCTCCACCCGCATATTTCAAGCGCGTGGACGACTTCGAGCGGATGTATAGTCATATCGAATGCTTCTCGATTATAATAGGTGGAGCTTTGGTTGCTTGTCATCGTTCGGTACCTCCGCTGGAATGGACTGCCGTGCTTCAAGGCTATAAGGCTATAAGGATTGAAATAGGTTTATTATATCAGACAGGCGCAAGATGAGCGTGCGTATATAAGGAGAAGCATAAGAATGAAGAAATTAATTTGGCTTGGCTGTTTGTCCTATCTGGTCATTGGGGTTGCACATGTCGTAGGCGGATCTATTTTGGAGCAGCTTATCGATTATTACGGTTTAACCTACAAAGACGGCGGGCAATGGATTATGAACCAGTTTATCGGTTTCTTGATAGGGGTCCTTCTGGCGCCGTCGATTACCGCGAGAGTTGGTAAACGCGGTGCCGTTCTCATTGCCATGGGTATTCTTACGCTTAGCGAAGCGGTTTACAGCTTGCTGCTCCCATGGGGGTGGATGCTGGCGATCGCTCCGCTTGCCGGACTTGGCTTTGGAATGACTGAAGCAGTGGTCGGGGCTATGGTTATTGACATGGCGAAGAACGGTAAGGCGTCAGCAATGAGCCGTTTGGAAACCTTTTTTGGCGTCGGCGCGTTACTGATTCCGATCGCAGCGGCTTATCTTATTCAGCAAAGCATCTGGCAGGTGTCCTTTCCTATATTGGCGGCAATGTCCGGCATCACGTTTGTGCTGTGGCTGACCATGTCCTTCGGGGAACTGGATGACCAGCTTGGCTATATGCCTCGCAGGGCTGTTGAGCCTGGCGAGGCTGCCGGGCCGGAAGGGACAGTAACGGCCCGTGCTGCCGGAGCTTCCGTCTTTTTCGGCTATCCGCGCAAGGCACTGCCGTTCCTATTATTATCGGCCTTATTTTTTATGATTTACGTGGGTATGGAAATGAGCTTCTCTAACTATCTGCCTTCCATTCTTATCGTTCGCTCGGGGGTAGACGAGCCCAGCGCTGCAGCTGCCCTCAGCTTATTTTGGGGAACGATGGTGCTCGGCCGTCTGTTTGCAGGCGTGCTTGCCGATCGAATGGGCTATTCCCGCTACTTGTTCATTGCAACGGCCGGAGCTTCCGTTATATTCGTTTTGATGGCTGTTATGGGGCAGCTCAGCTGGATGCTCGCTCTTGTTGCTCTCAGCGGACTTTTCTTCTCGGGTATCTTCGGAATTGCTCTCGTATATGCCAATGAGCTTATTCCGGGAATGACCGAAAGAACCACGAGCCTGCTTGTGGCATGCGGCGGTCTTGGGGGGGCGATATTCCCGCGGGTAACCGGCTGGTTTATGGATCGGTACAATGTGCAGTCAACCTTATGGTATGTGAGCGCCCTCGTTATATTAATGCTGCTTCTGCTGGCGGTTATGCTGGTTTTGGGCAGAAAACAGACGCAGGGAATGCGTTCAAAAGCTTAAAACCGTTAAAGCGGTAGCCGTTTACGCTTGCATTCGAAAAAAAAACCTCCGCATTTGCTGTTTCAAAGCCAATGCGGAGGTTTATTTGTTAGTAATCAGACGAAATATGGAAAAGGCTTGTCCAACTCTGGGATGGGAGGCGGCTAATTCAGTATCGCTTTGTATACTTCAATAGCGCGCGCACGCGAAGCCTTTAAATCGACGATGGCTCCGCCTTGGGGCAGATGGATTTCCTTATCGGACAAATGCTCCAAATGAGGAAGCCAACGCCGGATATAGCTTCCGCTCGGATCATGCGTTCGCGATTGCAACGCCGGATTCATAATGCGGAAATAGGGCGCAGCGTCATATCCAAGAGACGAGCACCACAACCAGCCGCCTCGGTTAAGCGTATTGTCATAATCGCTCAAGTGGAGGCGGAAATATTGTTCCCCCCGCGTAAAAGGACATAACAGATTTTTCGTTAAGAACATGGCCGTTACCATACGTAAACGGTTAGGCAGCTCACCCGTGCGGTTGAGCTGCGTCATGGCCGCATCAATGATTGGGATGCCCGTGGCGGCCGAAGCCCATGCTTCGAAATTCGTATCCGAGAGCGGAGACAAATCAGCAAGGTGCTCATAACGGAAAAAATCATCATGATACATCGCTTGATACAAATAAAAATCACGCCAGGCGAGCTGGCGAACCCAGGTCTCCGATCCGGGCAGCCCCTGCGTAAACTCGTAAGCTTGACGGGCCGAGATGGCGCCTGTATTTAGGAATCGAGCGAGACCGCTTGTATGCTCCGATGCGTAAGCGTCGCGCCCTTCTGCATAGGAAGCAAGGCGCTCGCGTACGAATCGGTCCAGCCTTGCGACCGACTTAGGCGCACCTTCGACATTCGTGCCGCCGAGCGCGCAAGAAACGGACTCTGGCAGCGCGAACGCAAGAGCGACTTTGCTGTCAATTTGGCGAAGGGTAGCTAGCTCTAATATCGTCGTGTCACTTGCACTGCTGTAGCATTCCCGCATAAAGCTGCTCCACATGCGGTAAAAGGGCGTAAATACCTTATACGGCTCGGAGCGCCGCGCAAATGCAGGAAATGCTTCCAAGTCGGCAAGCGGTGCGTCTGCTATCGACAGCCAGTGACGGCCAAAACGGCGAGTCATTTGCTGCAGTCGCTCATCCCGTTGGCGGGAGTAAGGCGTGTAGTCCGAATGGACGATAACCTCGTCAATCGGATGAGCCTGCAGAAG
Organism: Paenibacillus sp. LPE1-1-1.1; assembly: GCF_040676435.1. Lineage (NCBI taxonomy): Bacteria > Bacillati > Bacillota > Bacilli > Caryophanales > Paenibacillaceae > Paenibacillus > Paenibacillus sp. LPE1-1-1.1. The sequence goes on along the minus strand of NZ_JBEGHY010000002.1, from coordinate 44,691 downwards.
AGCCTCGGTAATGAGTGCGGGATCACCATACAGTACATGCAGCTCCTTTCCTGCATTGGAGTAGCTGTGCAGCAAGGATGCGGCTTGCGCCATAAAGTTTCTGCCGCTGTGACTGGTCAATCGGCCTTCGCCGATAAGAACGGGATCTATGATAAGCAAATGAATGCCTTGCGTATCTTTTTTTCTCAAATAGTCAAAGGCTCGCATATCTGCCGTGCGCAAATCCTTGCGATGAATAAACAAATACATCAGGCATGGCTCCTTCTCCAAAAGCGGCTAACCCTACGCCGCAATTTGCTTGAAATGAAACAGCAAAGCCGCAAGTCATTTGTCGTCAGAGGACAAAAAACTGCGGCTTTGCTGGATGAGTCTACCCGTGCAACCCTCTTAGCGAGGGATTAGGTTACTCTATTGGGCGTCGGCATACGTTTGGAAAGAATCCGCATCCATGACACGACGTGCAGTCACATAACGGTTTTCATAGTAGGATGAGTTAAGTTTGTCTGTTACAACGCCTCTGCTAGTGGAAGCGTGGGCAAACTTTCCATCTCCAATGTAAATGCCAACATGGGATACGGCGCTGTTGTTGCCGCCGGCTGTGTCGAAGAACACAAGATCTCCCGGAATTAGGTCGGATTTAGCGACCTTCGTGCCTGCTTTTGCTTGCGAACCGGAAGTGCGCGGAAGATCGATGCCCATTTTTTCGAACACATAGCCCGTAAAGCCGGAGCAATCAAACCCTCTCGACGATGTTCCGCCGCTTTTGTACGGAGTACCAATGACATCATTGATGAATCCGTTTAATTTCGAGTCCGCGAAAGCGCTTCCCGCCTGAAAAGCGAGTACGAGAACGAGACCCAAGAGTATTGCGGTAACCTTTTTCAATTGTGAAACTCCTTCCAATGCCGACGAGGTTAGCTGTGGGGTTCGGTTGAAGGTTCCCTATGATTCCTCAGGCGCTGCCAATTAATCAGACGTCGGAATCAATTCACCCAGAGTGGTTCCCCCGTTTCCCGATAGGGAATTAGGCCGTTTTTTATTGCTCTTGAGAATTATTCGATTATTTTCATTGATCTCCTGCCTTTAGTTGCAATTTCTAATAATTCTCATGTAACCTTTTGCCATTTTGATGCGTTTAACCGTTCTTTGTGTAAAATAAATGCAGATAGTAGTTCTTTCTGACCAAAAGTGATGACTCAATTTCATTAATTATGTGACTTTTGTGTAAAATATACCGATTTATCCTTGAGAAGCCGGGTCGATCGGGCTAGTCTAAAGTCCCCTAAACGGCGGTAGTTCGCCGTTTATTCGCATTAGATTAAAAAAATCTCATCTCGTTCAGCGCGGTGCAGCAAAGCAACGGCTTAGTTGGACAAGGAACGACTTCTATGTCGTTATAAAATGAAAAAGAGCCATTCCTGGGAACGGCCCTTTTCCAAAATAAGTCATCTTGATTATTTGGCGGTAATGATTTTCTCGGAAATAAGCTGAGGATCGCCGTTCTTCTGTTCCATCCAAAAACGCAGCTTGTATTTGCCTGCGTATTTAAAGTCATAGGAGACAAGCTTCGAACTGAACCAGAAAGTATCCTTCTCAACGAATTCCTTAAAATCGTCATCCGACTGACTGCGTCGGTCAATGGTGGTTTCTTTATCGTTAGGGTCAACCAGCGTGACCTTGAATTCCGTGATCGCGACGTTTAAGTTATCGATTTGCGCTTGCACCAAAAACTTCTGAACGCTGCCTTTTTCAACCTGCCCGAACATCGTTCTTTTCTCATTCATCAGAAACATATGGACATTAGGCTTCTGGATGAGAAGCTTCTTCTCGCTGCCCTTCCACTGGATAAAAGCTTGCAAGGAATCGCTTAAGGAGCGGATATTGATGTACACCTTATCATCTACGAGCAGACCGTCTTCTGCGGTTTGCTTATTATTGTAAACCAACGTAACTTTCTGCAATAATTTGTCTGCTGCAACGATTGAACCGCCAGTTAAGAGCAATGCCATCGATATAATAATCAGTTTTTTACGCATCATTTGCGTGTATCCCCCATTGTTCAAGTTCTCTTAACTATTTATACAAAAATGCCATCATTTAGTTGCGCTCGTCTGCAAAATAAAAAAAGCCTTCGTTTCCGCAGTCGTTGCGGGCCGAAGGCTTTTGGTTACTGCAGAGGCTTGGTTTGCAGGCAATCGTACTGCGCGGCAATCGTCCATACCTTCATGAGTGTGCGAATGAGATGATAGCCTTGATGCAGGATAAGCGCGAACAGCCCCGCCCATAACATGGATAAACTCGTGACTGCGAGTCCCGCAGCAGCGCCAATCCCCCACATAACCAATGACAGGGCGCCGTAGGAAATAAAGTTTCGGAGCGCCCGCCAGAGGGACCGGAATACCCCTTCGCCTGAAGCGGCGCCGAACTGCATGGCAAGGAACAACAGATGGAGCAGTGTGCCCCAAAGCAGCCAGAGCGCGGCTCCCGGAAGCACCGCTTGCAGCAGCTCCGGTACGGAGCCGCTCTCCAGCAGGGCGTCAAGCGAGCGCGGCAGCAAATACCAAGCGGGAGCAAGCGACAGGACGGCCTCGATCCAGTATAGAAGCACTACCGGTTTCCACGCTTTGCGGATACCCTCCAGAAAACGGGTCCCCCCGTCGGAGCGGGCTTGGTTCAACGAGTAGAACAGCCCGGCATTAAACAAGGGCGTGAGCAGCATCCGTGCAACGAGAAGGGCTCCGAATGTCCAAACGTACGGCGAGATGATATCGGTCTTGAACAGCTGGAACTGCGCTTCGGTCAGGAAGAGCTGAGCGGCCGTTTCGGACGGATAAGAGCTTGGATATCTTCGCAGCAGCGGGGATACGACCGAATCAATGAAACGGTAGAGGAAAAATCCCCATAGCAGCTGGTAAAGAAACATTAAAATAACGAGGTAAAAATGTTTAACCGCGAGTTGCCAGCCTTGCTTCAAATGTATCTTCATCGTTTATCGCTCCTTGAACGCAGTTACTTACCAGCTCAGCGACCCGAGCAGACCTTCAATCAGCTTGACTGTGCCGAGGCTCCATCTCGTCCGCGTTTCCTCAGGCAATTGAGCCTGCATATAATTGTTAATGAGCTTATTATCGAGCACATTGCTGTAGCTAGGATCGACAATGGCCCATTCAAGCGGAGCGGAATGCACCTGCTTGTATTGCATATGGGATTCCTCGGCGTTCCACAGCTTCGTCACTTTGGAACCGTCTGTAAATTTCATCAGCACCTTGATGTCGCCGTTGCTGCCGCCGTTCTTTTTGACGAGCACAATCGACTCATACATCTGGGCTCCATCCTGCGTAACCGGGCGCACATGGATGGATTCAATAGAGAAATCCGCCATTTGATCGTCATAAACGTATTGGCTGAAATAATCATGCCATTTCTCTTTGGTTACCTGCTCGACAACACGCTGAAAGTCAGCGGTGTTCGGGTGCTTGAATTTATATTTTTGAAAATAAGTGCGCAAGATTTTTTGCATCGTTCTGGAGCCGACTTTGTTTTCTATTCCGACAAGCACGAGCTTAGCCCGCATATATACGTTTTCCGCGTATTGCGAGTGGCTGCCGTAGGTCCATGACAGCTGCTTGAGCGGCGCAGGGTCAGTCATATAACTGGCTTCCATTCGCAAATTCGACTCTAAACCATAAGCGGTTTCCATGACTTTATCCTCGGCGTAGGACGTAAAGCCCTCGTCCAGCCACGCCTCTTCGAACTCGTTGGAGGCAACCATCCCGTACCAGTATTGATGTCCAATCTCATGGACAACCGTTCGCTCGAGATCGTAGCCGGGGTTTTCCTTCTCCGCGGCGAAGGCGGTAATGAGCGTAGGATATTCCATGCCGCCGGCACCATTTGCCCCTTTCGGAGGCACAACGACCGACAGCGTGCTGTAGGGGTACTCGCCGTACCACTTCGCATAGCTGGAGAGAGCGGATTTGGCGGCATGCATGTAACGGTCCTTTAGAGCGGCATGCGTCGGATCCAGGTAAAGCTTAATCCGTACGCCTGGAATGCCCGTATCGGAGTAAGCCGTCTCTTCATAGACAAAATCCGGAGAGGCTGACCAGGCAAAATCATGTACGTCATCCGCGTAAAATTGGTAGATCTTCATCTGGTCTTTGATTTCAATGGGCTTGGTTTGAAAGCCGGTAGCAGCAACGGTATAGGCCTCAGGTACTTTTATCTTTACGCTGTATATGCCGAAGTCGCTGTAAAATTCAGAATTTCCATGATATTGATGAACGTTCCACCCTTCGGCGGTACGTCCCCTTGTTCCAACCGGCTCGTAGACGGCAAGCTTCGGAAACCATTGCCCCGCCATGACGAAATTCCCGGAGTAGCCCATTCTTGCAAAAACCTCGGGCAGCTTCACCTCATAGCTCATTTGCAGCGTGACGGATTTGCCTGGGGCAACAGGCTCAGGCAGCCGTATTTTGGCCAAGGTGAAGTCGTCGGCGTTGCCGTCATCGGGCTGCACGTATTGCAGACGCGGCAGCAGGCTCTCGCCTTCAAGCGTTTCCAAGGATAGCAGCTTCATGTAGCCTTGGCTGTTCAGGGTTGCCTTGTCCTGACGGAGCTTGCCGCCGGACTCCTTCATGAACGTGGATTGCTCGGACTGAAAGGCATTCGGGTACAGATGGAAGTAGAGCTCGGACACTGTTTTTTTGCCTGGGTTGGTCCATGTCACGGTCTGGTCGCCGTTTAACCGTTTCGCGTCATCAACTAAATGCACGCTGATATGGTATTCCACGATTCGTTGGCTGAGCTCCACAGGCTTTGGCGTCATGACCGTGTTTGGTTCCTGCACGACTGGCGGCTTGGACGATTTTGGCGCAGGGGCTGGTGCTTGCTTGGCTTTGGCGGCGGGGGCGAAAGCATAAGTATATTGGGATTGCCAAGCATTCCCGAAGCCGTATTGCACAGATATACCGAGCATCACGACTGCGAGTATTACGAGTAAAATTCGTTTGAAATAGCGTGGAGTCATTGAACGTTTCCCTCCCGTTGACAAGCATCTACAGCATGTATATGTTTGCTTTTCGATGATTATTAGCTAAAATGGAATTATTGTATTGGGGAAGGTGTGAATACGCATGACGGAAGAACAAGGACAGCCGGCTCAACCGGAAAAGAAGGAAAAGAAATCACTGTCGCTCAACGTAGTGAGCAACAAACAACATAAAGGCTTTGGCGCAGGGACGATTGATTTGAGCTCTGTATCCTGTGTCATTATCGATGATGGCGTCGCTTATATCGATGTAGGCGCCATGCATGCGAAGAGCAAAGTGGAACGCGGCATTAAGTTTACGCCGAACAAAGAGGATACGCCAAACGGCCGCCAGTGCTGGATCGTATGGGTAGCCGTCGACCGCAACGAGGAAGGCTCGTATTATGCCGGGGCAACGGCATGCGAGATGCTTATCGATTCCGAGGCGCGCCGCGGCTGGAAAATTCTTGCGGACCACGTCAACAAGCTGGATCATTCCATTAAACGCCGCTATAACTTAACGGAGCTTGGCGAGGTGGAGAAGGCCGCGCTTCGCAAGCTTCTGGTTGAGCATAACCAGGAGTGGTGGGACCGTTCGCCGGAAGAGCTTAAGCAAGCGCTGAACGTGTAAAAGCGAAGCGCAGGCGCATACGCATGTGCCAATAAGGGATGAGAACCCCCGTCATTCGTATGGAAGACCATATGAATAACGGGGGTTTCTGCGTGCTTGGAAGCTAGTTGAACGTGCACGAAAGTTTTTTTGTTTTTAGTGCAGGGTAAGATGGACCGGCCGGCGTCTATTAGATTGGGAAGGAGGGGAGCGACATTCAGGACGAGGATTGGATCATTGCGGTACAAAAGGGCGGGCCCGAGCATTATGGACCTTTCGTGCAGGCATATGGTCCTTACATATATAGAACAGTCTTTGCCGTGCTTCGCTCCCCGCATGATGCGGAGGATGTAACGCAGGAAGTGCTGCTGCAAATCTATCGCTCCCTTCCGGATTGCCGTTTAGACGGACTGAAGACGTGGATTACAAGGATTGCGGTTAACCGGTCGATTGATTTCAAACGAAGCAGGGCCCGCCGTCCGGAGGAGTTGGCGGACAGCGATGCGATGTCGGAGAGAATGCAGGAAGAAAACTCCGTCATGCCGGCTGCGGAGCTCGTTGCAATCGAGCAGGCTGATCGGCAGCAGGTTCGCGAGCGGGTGGAAGAAATGCCGGATAACTACCGGGAGGTCGTAACCGCATTTTATATGGAGGACAAGTCGTATGAGCAGATAGCGGCTGAAACCGGGCTGGAGCGTAAAAGCGTAGAGTCCAGGCTGTACCGGGCACGAAGCTGGATGAAGCGCCACTGGCGGAAGGAGGATTTCGAATGAGGAATGAGCACATACCGCAGCATCGAATGAATCAATATGTAAACGACAGCCTGACAGAGATTGAGCGGGCGGAGGTTGAGCGGCATTTGGATGGCTGCGATTTCTGCTTGGGTCTCTTTATGGCTGCGATGGCATCGTCTGAGGGCGAGGAGCATTCATCCTTATACGGCGGAGATAGCAAGACTTCTCGCATACCTCTTCCCGATATGGCGCTGCTTGAACAGCGCGTTGTTGGGCAGCTGCTAAGCGAACAAGAGCTCCATGAGGCTAAAGCTGAGGCACCGGGCTTATCAGCGGCCAAGCATGAGAAGCCTCCCCGCCTGCGCACATGGCTGCAGCACCCGGTGACCCATTACACGATAGCGGCCTCCATTACGCTGCTGCTGCTTTTCAGCGGAACCTTTGCGACCTTCTCGCAGAAGCTGGCGCAGCTGGATATGAATGAGAACATGCAGGAGTCCATGCCTCCGAAACCGCAAGCCGGCAACGATAAGTACTCGGAATCGTGGTCGGACAAAATAGTCGATCAAACCGGAACCTGGTTGGATGGCTTGAAAGCGACCCGTTTTAAATAATAGAAAACAAGGACATGGAAAGGAAGGATAGCTGATGAATAAAAGCCCTTTAGTGGCGTTTTTGCTGGCATTTTTGCCCGGCGTAGGACATGGCTATATAGGCAGGCCCGTGCGCGCGGTGCTGTATGGGGGAGGTTTTTTTGGATCGCTGGCTTTGCTTCTGCTCTTATCGATGGCTAACGGGTCAGGTAATGATGAAGTAATCGTGCTCTTGATGCTTGCCTTTTTTGTCTGGGTCATTAATATGATCGATATGCTGTTTACCCTGCTGGTAGGCAAAGGAGTATCGCGGCATCCTGCACATACAACACAGCATTACCCGAATGAATATCCTGCGGATCACTTCGGTCCCGGCTTTGTGCCCTTGGAGTTCGAGCAGCAGCGCGAGAAATCGCGGACGATTTTGTTCTCCCTCATTCCGGGCCTTGGCCATATGAATATGGGACTCATGCAGCGGGGTATAACCATTCTGATTTCGTTTATCGGATGGTTCGCGATTATTGTCTTTTTAAGCGCAATCATTCACAGGGGAGAGCTGCTTATCTTCCTGCTTGCCCTTCCGGTCATCTGGATATACAGCATGTTTGACGCGATCAGCAAGCTGCATGCCAAGCAGCGCGGCGAGCATTTGGCGGATCGCGCCATATTCGAGGATATGGAAGCCTACATTGCTTCGGGGCGCAAAAGCAAGGTGCTTGCTATCGCGCTATCGATTTTCCCTGGCGCAGGCCATCTCTATTTAGGTCTGCAAAAACGGGGGCTGCAGCTGATGGGCGGCTTTCTGTTGACTGTTTTTATTATGGATAATTTGCGGTTGTCGCTGTTTTTCTTCCTGCTTCCGCTGTTCTGGTGCTTCGCTTTCTTCGATGCGCTGCAGCAGACATCGCGTTACGAGCGTGAGACGCTTGCGGATGAGCCGGTACTGACACAGCTGGTTCCTTATCAGCGCTGGTTTGGCTTCGGGCTGCTAGGCTTTGGTGTTTACTATTTGCTCGACCGTGTGGCCGCAGAGGTCACATCCCACTTTTCAAATGAGATCTATAGTCAGTATATGGCGGTCAAATATATGATTCCAACGGCGGTTGTTGCTTTCATTATGATCATTGTTGGGTTGCGATTGGCATTCGGCAGCAGAGCGGCTGCGGATAGAGGCAAGGGAAAACCGCCTGAACTTCCACCGACGTTACTTGCTAAGCGCGGGGAGGAATCGCGGTGAACCCCGTAAATATGGCGAACCCAGCGGTTAATAAACCGGAAGGCATGCGTACCTGGCGCGTCGGCTCCTTATCGATGGGGGTTACGCTGATGCTGATGGGTACCGCGCTTGCAGTATCGCTTTGGCAGGATATAGAGGCCTATGATGTATTGCTGTGGGTGGCTCCCGTTGTTTTTATCATGCTTGGGTCAGAGCTGCTGCTTTATCTGAAGTTCTCAAGCAGCGAGCGGGCGATCGTGCGCTACGACTGGATGAGCGTTTTCTTCGTGGGAGTCATTGGCACGGCCAGTCTCGGACTCGCCCTGATGATGTCAACGGGCCTATTCGATGAGCTGCAGAGAGGCATGCAGATGACCCAGCGCTCAGCCTTCGTGGATACAAAGACCGTGAAGGTGCCGGATGAAATCACTAAAATCGTTGTCCACGCTTGGGACGGAGTGACATTCGAGCAGTCCGATACGAGCGAGCTGAAGCTTCTGGGGCAAGTTCGTTATTGGTCGGCGGAGAAGATGGAGCGGCTGGATAATAGACTGCTGCAAACTGAAATTGTAGGCAAAACGATGTATGTTATGGTAGGGGCGATCGAACGCCGGGATGGCGGGTTGATCTCGGATACGGTTCATCCGGAGCTGACGTTAATCGTGCCGCAGGGGATAGAGGTTGTGGAGCAAGGACGATAGCATGAAATGAATTTATGTCATTATGGCATGATGAAGGGCTGTTCTAAGGTCGTCGACCTTAGGACAGCCTTTTATGCTTATTTTGAAGCCTTGCCGTGAAGGCTCAGACTAGCTAACACTTCATTAAGCGGTGCTAGAAGCCGGTAGGAGCCGCGAAGCGGAACATAACCCAGCTTGCGATTGATTCGGAGTATTGGTTCGTTAGTGGAGTCGTTATCCGTGCGAATATAGGAAGCGCCATGGCGATTGGCGAGCTGAATCGCTTTAATTTTTAAGGCCTGCGCCACCTTCCGTCCGCGGTATGCCCGGCTCACGCCGGTATATTCATGGTACATGCCATTGGTTTGCTTGTTATGCAGGACGTTCGTTACGCCTACGAAGGTTTCTCCGTCCGCCGCGATAATCACTCGTTCAGGAGCATAGCCGACTACTTGCAAATACCATTTTCTCCATTCGTTTATCGCGGGCACTTCTCCCATAAAACCGGGGATATCCACCAGCGTTTCTTTATAAAGCTCATAAAGCTTGAGCTCGCTTTCGTCGCCGGGCTCATCCGCAAGGGTTAGAAACCGCAAGCCTCCCAACGCGGGCGGATCGGGAATTAGCGCGGCTTGGCTTCCCTCTTCGTTCTCTAACCGCAGAAGCGACTGGAAGGCATGGCGTTCTTTCACAAAAGCACGGCGGCTTGCAAACTGCTGGGCATCCTCGTTATCATCCCACACTTCCGCCAAAAGTGTGGTCGCACCGAGCTTCGATGCCCATTCGCCTACGTGAAGCAGCAAGCGCTGCCCGATACCTTGTTTACGGTACGCTTCGGCAACCACGAGGGTATTGCACAAATGTCCGGGCTCTGTCCATGGCGCTCGCCATGACCAAGCATAACCGACAATTTCTCCTTGCTCATTGACCGCAACCTGCCGCTCCCGGTCGTATCCGGCAAGCAATCCGTTGTCATCCATCCACGTATGTCCAACCTCGTAAAGCTTCTGGTCATCCTCAAGAAGACGCTCTGCTGAAGTCGGCTCCGACCATACTTGGTTTAGTAATCCTGCAAGCTGCTCATAGTCATCCGGCAGCTGCAAGGGACGAAGAGTAATGGTTATCGTGATCACCTCTTGTTTGTATTTACTTCACTTATAGGAAAATTATGACATAAGTAGAGCGGCTGTCGGAAGGGAGAGTTTGGCTATAAACAATAAAGAACGTACGAGGAGGGCAGCGGCTGCTTGCATAGGCAAGAAAAAAACTGCGCCGCAGTCACTAGGACATTGGCGCAGTTTATTATCGAACGATTTCATTGCACGGCTAGCTGTCAGCCTACCGCATTGTAAGTCATGATCCAAATGGAGCCGGCAACGATCGTCAGCAAAATGACAAGGCCGAAGATGAGCGCCATCAGATTGAACCGCGGTTTCTCCTCGTCTCTAATGTGCATGAAGAAGAGGAGCTGTACGGCAAACTGCAGGACGGCCATCACAAGGATAAGCACCGTGGTAGCTTTTTTGCTGAGCATATCATTCATCACGACAACGAGCGGGATAATCGTCAAAATGATAGAGAAAAGGAAACCGATGACATAGGATTTCATCGAACCGCCATGGGAGCCGTGTGCATCATGCGCATGCGTATCATGCTTTTCCATCCTACATCACCCCCATCAAGTAAACGATCGTGAACACGAAGATCCAAACGACGTCCAAGAAATGCCAGTACAAGCTGATGATGCCGACCTTGCGCTTCGTGACGGGCGTGATGCCGCGGCGGCCGAGCTGAAGCATCAGTGCGATCATCCAGACCAGACCAACCGAAACGTGAAGGCCGTGAGTCCCGACGAGAACGTAGAAGGCGGACCAGTATGCGCTGGTTCCGATATTAGCGCCCTCATGTACCAAGTGCATGAACTCGGTTACTTCCAGAAAAATGAATGCTGCGCCGAGCAAAGCGGTAATGGCGAGCCAAAATATGAGGCCGCGCTTGTTGCCTTTGTTCATCTCAAGAACGGCAATACCGCTTGTGAAGCTGCTTGTCAGGAGGATGAAGGTTGAAATAATGATTCCGTTCATCTCGAGCAGCTCCGCGCCTGTCGGTCCTCCGTCCGTATTGAGACGAAGGACAACAAAAGTGGCGAACAATGTTCCGAAAAGAATTACGTCAGTTATTAGAAACAGCCAGAAGCCGAACATTTTCATCGATTCTTGGTCATGATGCTCGTCATGGTGACCGCCGCCGTGACCGGCACAGTGTCCGCCATGCGCTTCTGCTGGAGTAGAAACTGCATGTGCCATTATTTTGTCCCCCTTAACGCGGCTTCCGTACGCTCAATCTCATCCACCGGAATGTAATAATCGGTATCGTAAGAGAACGAACGGGCAAGCATGCAAATGGCTACGCCGATCAGGCCCGGTATGGCCATCCACAGCCAATCCCATACGAAGCCGAAGCCTGCTGTGAACCAGCAAAGCGACATGATGAACGGAATACCCGAGTTTTTCGGCATATGAATCGGCTCAAGCGGAGCCAAAGGCTTCGCAGGCTGGCCGTTTGCAATACGCTGCTTCTCTTCCCACCAATCATCTTGGCTCGTAACCTGCGGCAAGCGAGCAAAGTTGTAGAGCGGAGCAGGAGATGGAATCGACCATTCGAGTGTACGGCCGTCCCATGCGTCGCCGTCTTTCTCTTTCTTGAAGAACTTAATGCTGTGAGCGATTTGCCATACTTGGAAAATAAATGCGACACCCATTAAGAATGCTCCGACTGTCGATACGACGTTGAGCGGCTGCCAGCCCATATCAAAGTCGTATTCGTTGAAGCGACGCGTCATACCCATTAGGCCAAGCGCGTATTGCGGCATGAAGCAAACATAGAAACCAATGTTCCAGAACCAGAATGCCCATTTGCCAAGGCCTTCATGCAGGCGGAAACCGAACATTTTCGGCCACCAGTAGTAGAGGCCCGCGAAATAACCGAACACGACGCCGCCGATCAGCACCTGATGGAAATGCGCGATAAGAAAGTAGCTGTTATGGAACTGGAAGTCAGCCGGCGCAACGGATAAAAGTACGCCGGTCATCCCGCCGACAACGAAGCATGGAATGAATGCAATCGTCCACATCATCGGAGTCGAGAATTTGATACGGCCGCGGTACATCGTAAACAGCCAGTTGAATACTTTCACCCCGGTAGGGATTGCGATCAGCATGGTCGTCAAAGCGAAGAACGCGTTGACATTCGCGCCGGAGCCCATCGTGAAGAAGTGATGCGCCCAAGTGAAGAACGAGAAGAAGCTAATGGACATAAGAGCAAACACCATTGATTTGTAGCCGAATAGCTTTTTCTTCGAAAATGCGGATACGATCTCGGAGAATATGCCGAATGCCGGCAAAATAACGATATAAACCTCGGGATGTCCCCACATCCAGATGAGGTTGATGTACATCATCGGATTGCCGCCGCCGTCGAGCGTAAAGAAATGCGCCCCCAGATAGCGGTCAATGAATAGAAGGAATAACGTAACGGTTAGAATCGGAAAAGCGAACATAATGGTAATGCAAGACGAAAGCACGGACCATACGAACATCGGCATTTGCATGAGCTTCATGCCTGGCGCGCGCATTTTCAAAATCGTTACGACGAAGTTGATCCCTGTAGCCAAGGAACCGATACCTGAAATTTGGATACCCCAGATATAGAAGTCCTGGCCAAGGCCCGGACTGCCTGAAAGCTCGGAAAGCGGCGGATAAGCCAGCCATCCTGCATCCGGCGAGCCGCCGATAATGAAGGAAACGTTAAACAGCATCGCTCCAAAGAAGAACATCCAGAAGCTAAGGGAGTTCAGGAACGGGAATGCAACGTCGCGGGCTCCGATTTGGAGCGGGACAACGATATTAAATAAACCGAACATGAGCGGCATCGCCATGAACAAAATCATAATAACGCCGTGCGTGGTAAAGATCTGGTTATAATGCTCCGGATGCAGGAACTCAAGCTCGGGAGCTGCCAGTTGAACACGCATCAGCAGCGCATCGACGCCGCCGCGGAACAACATAAGAATGGATGCGATGATGTACATGATACCGATCTTCTTATGATCGACGCTGGTTAGCCATTCGGTCCAAAGCCAACGCCATTTTTTGAAAAAGGTGAGCACGAATATGATCGCGACGAGCGACAAGCCGATGGATACTTGAGCCCCTAAAATAAGCGGATCGCCAGTAACGAAAAATTCGGATGCGAATTCTTTAATTTTGTCTAACATGAGGGGTCCTCCTAAAAGTTTGTCGAACAAACTCGCTTCTTAAGCATTCGCTTGTTAGCGGGTTAATGGCCCGCATGGTTTTGAACCGTCGATTCAGTGTTACTGGCATTATGGTTATGCGTCTCGGTCTCGGTCGAATCCGCCGGAGCAGCGTGCTCGTCTGCGGTTGCGGCAGAATCTTCTTCCGTGCTGCCATGATGCTGATGAGCACTGCCTCCGCCGTTCACATATTGCGTGACCACTTTATTGAATAATCCTTCAGGGAAGCTGGAGAACAGCTGTACATCCGAAGCGCCAGGCTCAGTCAGTTTCTCAAAGCCCTCCATGGTAAGCTCAGGAGAGGTTGTCTTAACCTCGTCAATCCATGCTTTATAATTCTCTTCGGTGGTGGCGTCCACTTTGAACGTCATTTGCGCAAAATCCTTGCCTGTGAAGTTCGCTCCGGAGCCGTAATAGCTGCCTTGTTCATCGGCTTGCAGGAAAAGGGTCATGGCCATGCCCGACATGGAATAAATTTGTCCGCCAAGCTGCGGAACCCAGAAGGAGTTCATGGCTGTATCGGAAGTTAATTGAAACTTAATCGGCACATCTTCCGGTATTTTAATGTAATTGACGGTTGCGATATCTTCTTCCGGATATTTGAATAACCATTTCCAGTCCAGCGAGGTTACTTGGATCGTAATTGGCGCTTTAGCCGATTCAATCGGTTTGGATGGCTCCAACGCATACGTGTATTTAACGGTGACGATTGCCAAGATGAGGATCGCAACAATCGGAATGCTCCACCAAGTAATTTCAAGCTTCGTGCTGTGCTCCCAATTTGGTTTATAGGAAGCTTTGCTGCCGGGCTTATCGCGGTACCGCCAGACGATAACAGCTGTCAGGATGAGTACGGGAACGATAATAACCGCGCATAGAATGGTTGAAAAATAAATCAAATCTTTCTGAGACTCGCCGATAGGCCCTTTTGGATCGAGCACGATAAATTGCTCGCCGCAGCCGGTAAGCATAACGGCCATTAGCATAATGAATACGGGTGTCAGCACACGAAGAAACGGTCTCATCATCAGTTCAACTCCTCAAAATTACTGCTTACGACTACAATAGCAGATCCGCAAGGGAATAACTGCGGGGTTAACAATTACGACAATAATTCGTCTTTTTTCTGTAATAGAAAGTTCACGGCTTAGACAACTGTTACATTTAGGAACATCGCCGCATGGAATACCCTACCTTATCATTACCCAAAGATCGAATGGGCGTACCATTAGAAACAAATAGACAGCCCCATTCGGATAGTATCCGAGCGGGGCTGTCTATTTGTTTCTTAAGATAGGGGCAGTATTTGCCGTTATTGTTGATTTGAATCGTTCGACTGCTGCTCTTGGTTTAGGCGGGCATGGACCAAGCCGATCGCTGTGCCGATAACATAAATATGAACGCTGCCGATTAGAAATCCGATGCCGACCATAAGTCCAACATTTTGATCGCTGAAATGGCTTAAATTGACTAGGCTAAGTAAAACGCCAACGGCTAAAACGACCCAAGCGATCGCAGTCATTGCTTTGACAAGACGCTTGACATCTGATTTTGAATGCTGAACGTGGCTTATTGTTGCTGTTTTTGTTGTCATATTGAACACTCCCGATTAATTGTAAGTGTTTTCTTATGTTCACTATACCACAACATTATGCTTTTGTTCAAAGAAAATTCACTTTTTGATCATAAATCGGACAAAAATGTGCAGAGGTCACGAAGGCATCATCGGCGGCAGAAGGGAGGCGGCCTTTGAAATCATCAAGGGCCGCTGCTCTTTAGTCTGTCCACCAACGCTTTAAGTCACTCCACCAAGATCCTTTTCCTGCCCCGTTTTTACCGTCTTTGCCGGCGCCGCCTTCGCCGGCAGCGGCAGGCTCGCCGCAAACCTCGGTAGGCTCCGTTCCGCTTAAGAAGGCCTCTAGACGCCTATTCGGACAGCTTCCTTCCGCAAGCTTGCCGCTCGTCGGATCGATATATACGCTGACGACCCCTTCGGGGATCGGGAAAATCTTCGGCGGTATGGCTGCGAGCGCCTGTTCGGTGAACTTAGCGAAGATCGGCGCTGCGCGATAAGCTTCGGCAACCGTGAGTTTACGATCCTTGTCATAGCCGACCCATACGGCGGTGGCGAGCTCAGGCGTATAGCCGACCAGCCAGGCATCGGTTGGCGTAGTGCCTGTTTTTCCCGCGACGGGGCGCTTAATCATGGAAGACACCCGAAATGCGGTGCCGCCTTCTTCAAATACGCTTTCCATTAAGCTGGTCATGACATAGGCTTCCGCAGCGGACACGGCTTGCTCGGCTTGCTGCTTCGCTTCATATAATACCTGTCCTTTACGGTCCTCGATACGGATAATCGCAATCGGCTCGGCATGAATGCCGCCGTTTGCGAATGTGCCGAAAGCGGATGCCATTTCGAACGGGCTGACCGGAAAGGTGCCAAGCGCCAGCGAAGGAACAGGCTGCATGGGACTGTCGATTCCGAGCTTTCTGGCGGTCTCAATCACTTTGTCGGCGCCAACGGTCATAATGGTATTGACCGCATAAATATTATCCGAGCTTGCCAGCGCCTTCCGCATGTCAATGAGCTCATTCAAGTATTTATCGCCATAGTTATGCGGTTCGTAGGTTTTGCGCCCTTCATCGTAGGTGAACACGGTCGGCTCGCTCATATACCGGGTTACCGGCGACATGAAGCCGCTTTGCAAAGCCGTTAAATACAGGAATGGCTTAAAGGAGGAGCCGGGCTGGCGCGTTTTGGCAAAAACGCGGTTATATTGGTTTTGCTTATAGTTTCTGCCGCCGACCATCGCTTTGATATACCCGTTACGCGGATCGATGGCGATAAGCGCCGCTTGCTGCTCCGAGCTCTCCGGAATCCCCTCCGCAATGACCTCCTCGGCCGTTGCTTGCGCCTCCGGATTCAGTGTCGTATAAATCGTAATGCCGCCCTCGTTCAGCAAATGCTCGTCGATGCCCAGCTTGTCCACGGCAACGTACCGGATATAATCGCGGAAATACGGAGCAAAGCCCTCCTGCGAGCCGGAGCCGAGCGTTTGGAAATCCAGGACCTCCGCATAAGCTGCGTCTGCCTGTTCGGATGTAATGGAGCCGCCCTCAAGCATGGCTTGCAAAATCGTAAGCTGGCGGTCTTTGGCGTTTTTCATGTTCAAGTAGGGGGAATAGTATTTCGGCCCCTTCGGAATGCCTGCCAGCATGGCGCTTTCCGCCAATGAGAGCTCGGAGGCATGTTTATTGAAATACATCATGGCCGCGGCTTCGATGCCGTAAGAGCCATGCCCGTAATAAATTTGATTCAAATACATGCCGAGTATTTCGTCCTTGGAGTAGCTCATCTCAAGCTGAACAGTGTACATCGCTTCCTTCATTTTGCGCTGCCAGGTACGCTCATGCGTCAAATAAAGATTGCGCGCCAGCTGCTGCGTGAGCGTGCTCGCGCCCTGCCGGGCAGAGAAGCTTTGGACGTTGACCATCACGGCGCGGGCCATACCTTTGACATCAAAGCCGCGATGGTCGTAGAACCGCCTGTCCTCAATCGCTAAGGTCGCTTCGATGACGTAATGCGAGATGTCCGAGAGCTGTACGGAACGGCGGTTTTCTCCGGCGTGAAAGGTGTCGATGACATTTCCCTGCAAATCGATCATCTGCGAGGTTTGGCTGATGGCGGTGACCGGAAGCGATTGCGTGCGCAAGTAGATGAGCGTGCCGGCCATGATAAGCAGGAATAGGGTGAACGCCGCTATGGACCAGCGCAGCCATCTTTTCATTTTCAGAACATGGGGAAGGAACCTTTCAGTTATGTAGGGTATAACAGGCTGACGTCGCGTCTTCCCCTGCCGGTTGGATGATTTTTTCATGGAGCGGGCTCCCTTCCGTGCAAACTTCGCTTTTCCTTAGTATGGAAAAACAGGGAACTTACTATTCAAGAATAGCCGTCGATTGCCTAAATATTTGGCTGCTGCCGTTGAAAATGGTTGTTTATCGTCAGAGGGGGGAAACCGCGAGGCGGTTTGCGAAGGATAATTGCGAAGCGCGGGTGTTATGCTACAGAAGATATAATCATCTTAGAAAAATCAATGGATATATGGAAAAACCGTTCAAAATACATTAACATGGTAGTCGCTACTGAACACTTGTAGTAGGGGTATAATTTTACTATAATACAGGTTGAACGATTGAAGGAAAGAAGGGATTTTACGACATGGAATTGTGGTATACGGAAAAACAAACAGACAGCTTCGGCATTACGGCGAAGATTACTAAAACTTATGTTAATGAACAAACGGATTTTCAACAGCTGGATATGATCGAAACCGAAGAATTCGGAACGATGCTTGTGCTTGACGGCATGGTTATGACAACGGTTAAGGATGAGTTCGTTTACCACGAGATGGTTGCGCATCCTGTTCTTTTCACGCATCCGAATCCGGAGTATGTGCTGGTTGTAGGCGGCGGAGACGGCGGCGTCATTCGCGAAGTCATGAAACACCCGAAAGTGAAAAAGGCTGTACTTGTCGATATCGACGGTAAAGTAATCGAGTACTCCAAAAAATACTTGCCATCCATCGCTGGCGAGCTCGACAACCCGCGCGTTGAAGTGCTTGTAAACGACGGCTTTATGCATATTCATGATCATAAAAATACGTACGACGTTATCATGGTTGATTCTACGGAGCCAGTAGGCCCTGCTGCCAACCTCTTTACCAAAGGCTTCTACCAAGGCATTTACGAATCCTTGAAGGAAGATGGCATCTTCGTTGCGCAAACGGATAACCCTTGGTTCAAGGCTGACCTGATCCAAAGCGTAAATAAAGACGTGAAGGAAGTATTCCCGATCGTTCGTGTTTACGGCGCGAACATTCCAACTTACCCGAGCGGTCTGTGGACGTTCACGATGGGCAGCAAAAAGTACGATCCGACTGCTGTTGACGAAACGGCAATCCCGGAAATCGAGACGAAATATTATACGCCGCGTCTTCACAAGGCTGCATTCGTGCTGCCTAAATTCGTAGAAGATCTTATTAAGTAACAAGCGGCTACGCTATAGAAGGAGAGGACAAGCCTCATGAAATTGGATCAAAAATATTCGGGCAATGTCTTCATTTTGAGTTCGGACAATTATGAAGCTTCCAAAGCGGTTATCTACGGCATGCCGATGGATTTCACGGTCAGCTTCCGTCCGGGCTCCCGATTCGGCCCCCCGCGCATCCGCGAGGTGTCGATCGGACTCGAAGAATACAGCCCTTACTTAGACCGCAGCCTCGAGGATATCGAATATTTCGATGCCGGCGATTTGCTGCTGCCTTTCGGCAACGCGGCGCGCAGTCTGGAAATCATCGGCGAATTCGTTCGCGGCGTTCTGGACGATGGCAAAATCCCTGTTGGACTCGGCGGCGAGCACTTGGTTTCTTGGCCGATTTTCCAAGAGGTGTACAAGAAATACCCTGATCTTGCGATCATTCACTTCGACGCTCACGCTGATTTGCGCGAGTCGTATGAAGGCGAGCCGTTGTCGCACTCCACGCCGCTTCGCAAAGCAGCTGGTTTAATGGGCGGACAGAACATCTACCAATTCGGTATTCGTTCGGGTTCCCGCGAGGAATGGCAGTATGCGCGCGAGAACATCAACTTCCACCCGTTTGAGGTTCTGGAGCCGTTGAAAAAGGTACTTCCAGAGCTTGAGGGCCGTCCGGTTTATTTGACTATCGATATCGATGTGCTTGATCCATCCGCGGCGCCTGGTACAGGTACGGCGGAAGCGGGCGGTATCACATCGAAGGAGCTTATCGAATCGGTGCATGCCATCGCTCGTTCCGGCGTGAATATCGTCGGCTTTGACCTCGTTGAGGTTGCGCCGGCTTATGATCCGACAGAGCAAACGCAGATCGTAGCGGCTAAGGTCATCCGCGAGATGCTGCTCGGTTTCTTGAAATAGCATTTGTTACAGGCGTAAACGCCGTCGCCATCCATTGGCGGCATAAGTTCGTTTCGCGGAGAAATAGAAGAAATCAAATAAAGGCTTCGCCGCCAGCGGTAATCATCCCGCTTGGCGGCGAAGCCTTTTTGGTATGGATTTGCCCCCGCTAGAACCGTCCGTTATCGAACATGCGGCTGCGCGCATAGGTGTAAGCGCCTTTCGCCATGCGCCGGGCTTCTTCGTCATTGCCCGCCTTCAAGGCGTCGTATATCGATTTGTTCAGCATATTGGCCGAATAATGCTTGATATGAGGCGTCATTTTGTAATTGATGTAAGAGGCCATGGCCATTTTATCCACGTACATGTCCATAATCGCCATCATCGCATGGTTGTTGATGGAGGATACGATAATACGGTTAAACAAAAAGTTGTTTTGAATATACGTGAAATAATCATCCTCCTGCTCCGCTTTGAACTGACGCTCCAAGCACTCCTCCAGCTTTGCCATGTCTATGCTGCTGTTTCTTTCCGTCTTTATGTCAATGGCGTAGACGAGCAGCGACATCATTGCTTCATACATATCAAGCATTTCTTTGCCGCTGATTTCCTTCACCAGAACGCCGCGGTTTTTGAGCGAAACGACAAAACCCTCCGATTCAAGATGGGTAATGGCATTGCGGACAGGCGTGCGGCTCATTTGCAGCTCTTCGGCCAGTTCGTTTTCGGATAAAAGCGTTCCGGGCATGAGTTTGCCACCTATAATTCTCTCACGAAGCGTCGTATAGGCCGTATTCATGAGCGTTTGTGATGTCATGGCTCTATTTCCTTTCACTTTCATAATTGCTTTTCATTTGGTTAACCCCATCTTAACAGTCCCGCTTTCCAGTCCGCAATATGATTTCGAATTTAACAATATCTCAAAACTACGCGAACATTGCATTGACATTCAACTTGTATTCTAGTTGCGTACCAGATGAATATTCAATAGAAATATAGGAGGCTATACGGTGCTAAAGAAAACAGGTGTACAAATGGCTCTTGTCATAACAGCGGTAATACTGGTGCTTGCAGGGTGCGGTCAGAAATCAAACAACGCCGATAACGGCAGCGTAAGCGCGGATGGTAAGGCAAGCACGGAGGAAGCAGCAGCGTCAACCAAATGGCCGGAAGTGCTTCGAGTCGGAAATCTTCCGATGGAAGACGGCGAATCCTCCCGTAACGCAGATCAGTTCGCTAACGATCTTGGCGAGTACCTCGGCATAAAAGTGGAGACGTTCGAGGGCGAGGATTACAACATGATGATTGAAGCGGTGCGCTCCGAAAAGATTGATGTTACGACGTTCGGTCCCTTCGGCTACATTATTGCGGTAGAGAGAAGCGGCGCCAAGTTGCTCGCCGCGATGAACAACGGTCCCGGTACCGAAGGCACCAGCGTAATCATCGTGCCGAAGGATTCCCCGGCCAAAACGGTTGAGGATCTGAAAGGCAAGAGCTTCTTGTTCGCCGATCCGGCTTCTACGACCGGACACTTGTATCCGCGTGCGACATTGATGAAGAAGCTGGGCATAACCAATGACGAGATCGAAACCTACTTCAGCAACGTATCGTTCTCGGGCGGACATGACAAATCGCTTCTTGCCATTGCCAATGGCGATGCTGATGGGGCGGCAACATGCAGCCAGTGTATCAAAATGATTGCGGATGCCGGATTGATTAAGGAAGAAGACGTACGCGTGATTGCCGAGTCGGACAAGATTCCAGGCGGTGGAGCCTTATCCTACCGAGATGGTTTGCCGGCTGATCTTGTAGAGAAAATGCGGGAATTTGCACTCGGCTATAGCAAGGAGCATCCCGAGTATTTTAAAGCATTGGGAGTGGCCGGCTTCTTCCCTGCGGAGGATTCAGACTTCGACAGCGTCCGCGAGGTAGCGAAGATGCTCGAGATGTCGCCTGAGGAAATGCTGAAATAGAAATTGATCGAGGATGAGGAGGACAAGTGAAATGGCATTGCTGCAGGTAGAGAACTTGAAGAAGGTATACGCCGACGGAACGGCCGCGCTAAACGGTATTGATATGAAAGTGGAGGCAGGCGAATTCATCGTGGTGATCGGACCGAGCGGAGCGGGAAAGAGTACGCTGCTCAGATGTTTGAACCAGATGGTTCAGCCGTCCTCGGGCAAGGTGCTGTTCCAAGGGGTAGAAACAATCGGAGCGGGCAACCGCAGGCTGCAGCGCATCCGCCGGGAAATGGGCATGATTTTTCAAGGCTTCAACCTGGTTGAGCGTGTGTCCGTTCTCACCAATGTCCTCCACGGCCGGCTCGGTTATATGAGCAGCTGGCGCGGCGCGCTCGGTCTGTACGCAAAATCGGATGTGCGGGAAGCGACTCGTTTGCTGGAACGGGTCGGGCTGGGCGAACAAGTGCATAAGCGGGCTGACGAGCTTAGCGGCGGACAGCAGCAGCGAGTCGGGATCGCGAGGGCACTCGCGCAGAAGCCGAAGCTGATTTTGGCCGATGAACCGATAGCAAGCCTAGATCCTGCGTCGTCGGATATCGTTATGAATAGCTTGTATAACTTTTGCAAGGAAGACGGTATTGCCTGCGTGTGCAATCTGCATCAAGTCGATGTTGCCAAGAAGTATGCAACCCGCATTATCGGCATCTACAAAGGGACTAAGGTGTTTGACGGCACGCCGGAGCAATTGACCGACGACATGATTGATCTTATTTACAACCAGAACAAAAAAGCTCACGCCACGCACGCAGATTCTATCCATTCGAAGCAGAAGGAGACGGCATAAGGATGAAAGCAGAGCAGCTTCAGATGGTAAAGCGCAGCAAGCGCAATCAACTCATTATCATGGCCTTGTTTTTGGCTGCGCTGACCGTTTGGTCTGCGGTTGGCACGGACTTCACGCCTGGTGCGCTCTGGAGCGGGCTTGGCGATGGCGCGCGGTTTTTGTTCGTCGACTTAATGCCGCCCGAAGTAGCTTCTTTCCCGGGATTGATCGAACCGGCATTAGATACGATTTATATGAGCTTCGTGGCCATGGTGATTGGCGCAGTCGTAGCGGGTTTCCTGTCTATTTTCGCCGCAGCGACAACTTCGCCGCATCCCGTCCTGCAAATTGGGCTCCGGGCGTTCTCGGCATTGTTTCGCAACATTCCCGTTATCATATGGACGATTCTGCTCGTTGCATCCTTCGGTCTCGGCAAGCTGGTCGGCACGCTATCACTCATTATTGTGTCAATCGGGATGCTGGTGCGCTGCTTTGCAGAGTCATTAGAGGAAATCGATATGGGGCAAGTAGAGGCGATGCGGGCAACGGGCGCTGGCTATGCCCAGGTGATGACGCAAGCGGTGCTGCCGCAGTTTCTGCCAAGCTTTGTAGGCTGGTCGCTCTATAATCTTGAAATTAACGTTCGGGCGTCCACGATTGTCGGCATGGTGGGAGGCGGCGGATTAGGTTTTACGATTCAGTCCGGACTTAAGTTGTTCCAATATAAAGAGGTAAGCATGGCCGTGCTTCTTGTGCTTGCGATTGTACTCGTGACGGAATTTATGACGAATCGGATTAGGGAGCGGATTATTTAATGGCTACTGTAATACGGTCGGATGAATTGTCCAAGCAGGAAGCAAGGCCGGCTCAAAGCATGCGATCCAAGAGGAATCGGACGCTCAAGCTGTACGGTATATTCGCTGCATTGTTTTTTGTTTTCAGCCTGGTCCAGTTGGAGCTCGATTACAGCCGATTGCTCCCGGGCATCGGAAAGTTTGCAAAGACGGTGGGCCTCATGTTCCCGCCTGACGCCTCGCAGTGGAAGCATGTATTGCTGGCGGCGGTCGAATCGATTCAGGTAGCTATACTAGGCACCGTTATCGGTATTGTTATTGCCTTTTTCCTCGCCTTTCTGGCGGCTGACAACATTGCGCCCAATAAAACAGTAAGCTGGCTCATCCGCAGCTTTGCTTCACTGCTGCGGGCTATCCCAACGCTCATTTGGGCGCTGATCTTTATCGTTGCGGTCGGCATGGGGCCGCTGCCCGGGGTACTTGCGATCATGGTCCATGCGGTAGGCGGGCTGATTAAGGTGTTTGCCCAGTCGCTGGAAGAGGTAGATGAGGGTGTGATTGAGGCCATGCGTGCGACAGGGGCAAGCTGGCTGCAAATCGTGCTGCAAGGGGTGCTGCCCTGTGCCTTATCGGCGCTGCTTGCTTGGTGCGTCATGCGTTTCGAGGGGGATCTTGCGGAATCGACGATATTAGGCGCGGTTGGCGCGGGCGGTATCGGATTTGAGCTGTCGCATGCGATGCGGAGCTACCATTTTGACCAAGCTTTATTTGTAGGCCTTGTTATTTTCCTGATGGTATTCAGCGTGGAAATCGTGTCCAACCGACTAAAATTAAAAATGAGAATGCGCGCCTAAATCGGGCAAGCGTTCCATGATAGGGAGAGAGAGCTAAAATGAATCTTCAGCAAACGGAAGTCATCGCGCAGTCTATCGAATTAAAAATGGTGCGCATGGGAGAAAATCAAATTCAAATTTCATGGCATCCGCCGGTCAAGTTGGAGAAGGTTGCCATCTATAGAAGCGCGGCTAACGAATTTAATGAAGCGGAGTCGCATCTCATTGCGATTGTGACGCAGGGGAGCCAGTGGACGTTCCAGGATCCGCAGCCGAATGCAAGGGGATATTATTATGTCAAGTTTAGCGAGAGCATGGTCATATCGGTCACGGACCGCGTGCTGCCGCTGGAGGGCGCCCTAAACTTCCGCGATATGGGCGGTTACGTAACGGAGGACGGCAGAAGAGTGAAATGGGGCTCGCTGTTCCGGTCGGCTGACTTGTCGCGCTTGTCGCCAACCGACCTGCCATATCTGAAGGAGCTGGGCATTCAATGGATTTGCGATTTGCGCACGGCCGAAGAGGTCGCGCTTAGCCCGAGTCCGCAAATCGGAATCGAGCAAAATGAAAATTTGTCCTTTATGCCGACAGCGAACCCGAATCTGATGTCGGCGTTAGCCGGCATCACGGAATCGATGCTGGTTGATATGAACCGTCATATGGTGGGCAATACGGCCCTTACTTCCGCTATCCTGCAAAAGCTGCTTGAGGGCGGCGGCGCTCCGGCCTTATTCCACTGCGCGGCAGGCAAAGACAGAACCGGCTTTGTATCTGCTGTCCTCCTGCAAGCGATGGGCGTGCCGCGCAGCACCGTGCTGCATGATTATGCGCTGACGAATTTGTTCACCGACCGTTTCAAAGAACAGTGGAATGGCGCAAACCAAGCACACGCGCCGTTTATGAGCGAGCTTACGCCCGCAGTGGCTCAAGCGCTTATGGAAGCAAGGCCGGCTTACTTGCAGGCATCTTTTGATGAGATCGACGCGCGCTATGGCAGCTTCGAGCAGTACTGGGAGCAGGCGCTGGGGTTCACGCAAGCAGACCGCGAGAAGCTTCAATCCATGTATCTCACGCCATAGAAACGATAACAATAAGAAACCGCTGGCATGCCGTGCGGTTTTTTTGCGTTTGTCGCGGATTGTTCGACAAAATGCGCACCTCCTCGTCAAAAACGTTGAATGACAATTCTGAATATTTAAATTATGATAATTTAGGAAAACATTGGATCATTATGTCCTAGCATCAGGGCTTCTGCGTTCAGAAAGAGATTAAAGGAGGAGTTAGGAGTGGCGAAACCGTACAAATCGATGTGGAAGGGAACTTTTGCGGCTGTCATTTCTGCCAGTCTCGTCGCAATGCCGATTACGGCAACGGCTGAAACGGGTACGGGAAGCACTGTGAAGCTTCGTATTATGGAAACGTCGGATCTGCATGTGAACATGGTGAACTACGATTATTTCGCGGACAAGCCTACGGATGAATACGGGCTGGCGAAAACGGCGTCGCTTATTAAGAAAGCCCGGCAGGAAGCCCCGAACAGCTTATTATTCGACAATGGCGATCTGATTCAAGGCAATCCGCTTGGCGATTACGTCGCGACCGTCGACAAGCTGCAGCAGGGCGAAACTCATCCTGTCTACAAAGCAATGAATTTGCTTGATTATGACGTAGGCAATTTAGGCAATCATGAATTCAATTACGGTCTTTCATTCTTGGAAACCTCCTTGGCAGGTGCAGATTTCCCATACGTCAATGCCAACATCTATAAGGACGATGGAGATAAAGACGAAACGAATGACGTTAATTTATTCGAGCCGTATCTCATTCTCGACAAGGAAGTCACGGATAGCGCCGGCGTAAAGCATAATCTGAAGGTGGGGGTAATCGGCTTTGTGCCGCCGCAAATTACGCAATGGGACAAAGCGCATTTGGAAGGAAAGGTGACCGTCAAGGATATCGTGAAGACGGCAGAGAAGTTCGTGCCGGAAATAAAGGCCAAGGGTGCGGATCTTATCGTCGCGATACCGCACTCGGGATTTGAGGATATCCCGCAAACGCCGCTGATGGAAAACTCGGTGCTGTATTTAAGCAAAGTAGCGGGTATTGACGCGATTTTGTTCGGGCATGCGCATAAAGTGTTTCCCGACAAATCCTTTGAAGGCAAGAAGGGGGTCGACCTTGCCAAAGGCACCATTAACGGAATTCCGTCTGTTGAACCGGGCTTCTGGGGGAATAACCTCGGCATTATCGATCTTACGCTGGAGAAAAAGGAAGGGGAATGGACGGTTACCGACTCGAAGGCCGAGGTGAAACCCATCTATGATACGGTCAACAAGATGCCTTTAGTTGAGGCTGACCAAACCGTTATCGATGCCGTAAAAGAGGATCATGAGCATACGCTGGAGTATGTGCGGGGACCTGTCGGTAAAACAACGGCATCCATCAATAGCTGGTTTGCCCTTATTCAGGACGACCCCTCCATACAAATCGTTACCAATGCGCAGAAATGGTATGTCGAGAAGCAGCTTCAAGGGACGGAATACGAGGGCCTTCCCGTCTTGTCGGCGGGCGCGCCGTTCAAAGCAGGCGGCCGCCAAGGGCCAAATTATTATACGAATATTAAAGCAGGCGACATTGCGATAAAGAACGTTGCCGATTTATATTTGTACTCCAATACGGTGAACGCCGTGCTCGTCACGGGTGCGGAGCTTAAGGAGTGGCTCGAGTGGTCAGCGGGGCAATTCAAGCAGATCGACGCGAAGAGCAAGGAGAAGCAAGAGTTGATCAATTATGATTTTCCAACGTATAACTTCGATGTCATTGACGGCGTCACCTATCAAATCGATGTCACGCAGCCGCAGAAGTATGAAGCGAACGGGGTTCTCAAGAACGAGGGGGCGAAACGGATTGTCAATTTGCAGTTTGGAGGCAAACCGATTAAAGCGGATCAAAAATTCGTTGTAGCTACCAACAACTACCGCGCATCCTCCAGCAAATTCGCCAACCCTGACGGTAAACGCATTATTCTTGCCGCACCCGACGAGAACCGCCAGGTTGTAATCGATTATATCCGATCCTTCCAGACGATTAATCCTTCAGCCGACGGCAACTGGTCGCTCGCTTCGATTAATGACACGGTGAATGTCACGTTTAAGACCTCTCCGGAAGCAAAAAGCGCGGATGAAACGAATAAATCGATTGCCTTCACTGCGGATACGGAAGACGGATATGCGGAGTTTAAGCTGGACTTGGGCAAAAAGGCCGCCGTTGTGCCGCCGGAAAAGCCAGCGAAGCCAGATACAGATTCTGATGCTGAGCCATCCAAGCCTGAACAGCCGGTTGTCTCCGTGACTCAGGACACTGTATACACGGTGAAACCGGGCGATACGCTCTTTGCCATTGCGAGGAAGTACGGAACGACATGGCAGAAGCTGGCCGCCTATAATAAGCTGAAAAACGCGAGTTTGATTTATCCGGGCCAAAAAATTAAAATACCTGCTAAACAGTAGAACGCGTTGTTCGAAAAGCGGCTGTCACAGAAGGCTGAGTGCCTGATGGTGGCAGCTGCTTTGATTTCCGGCAGCATCCGCTTGCTAGGCCAGCCGTGCCTGCATGAGGGCAAAATAGCTGGTTTATACGGTTCAAATTGCTGATTTTGCTTTAGTATGGACAATAAGGACCTCGCGGTGTTCGCAGCAGCTCAAAGGCTGCAGTGAAGAGATGGGGGTGCTTTTGGGCGATTAAGGTAAGTTCCCGATGCGCAAACTACGGTGTAGCCTATAGACCGGCATCCGGCGGCCTTCATGTGCTGTATGCAGCGGACGCGCTGGCATGGAATTCTATTTTGTCGAAATATCAAACGAATTCATATATTGGGGGATGTTTTATGCGCATATATTCGTTTCCGCCTGTTATTGATGAACGCGCGCGCGTGCTGATCTTAGGGACGGCGCCCAGCGTGAAATCACTGGAGCACCAGCAATTTTACGCACATCCGCAAAACTTTATGTGGCGTATTATTTACCGTTTGTTTAACGATTCCGACATGGATCCCGTATATGAAAACCGCCTTGCTTTTCTGAAGGAGCATCGCCTGGCGCTGTGGGATGTGATGGAGTCCTGTGAGCGGGAAGGCAGCTTGGACATGAATATTCGCGCGGAGGTGCCTCAGAAATTGCCGGAGCTTGTTGCCGATTACCCCGGGCTGCGCTGCTTTGCTTTTAACGGAGCCAAGGCTTACGACACCTTTCATAAGTTTTACCGCGGGCATGACAGCTTTCAGCATATCACGCTGTTGAAGCTTCCTTCATCGAGTCCGATACCTACGCCGAAAATGAGAACACTGGAGGATCGGGTAGAGGCGTGGCGGGTAATTGTGCCGTATGCTGCAACTTAACCGTGCTCTAGCGTTGAAATTAAGAGGCTTCCTGTATATAGTAGTTACATAAGATTAGACTGATAACAGGAGCAAGAGGATGGCTGAGAACAGGAAAGTGCGAATTACTTTGGAGAGCGTGCAGGACGGAAGCTCGCACATTCACGTTTATAAAGGCGAATGGTTCCGCAAGGAACGGTCGATTTATATTCGCTACAGCGAGCCGGCGATAGAAGGCGATCCAAAGTCCGGAGAAGTGCGTACGCTTGTCAAATACCGCCAGGGCGAGCTGTCCATCATGCGCCGAGGCGTCATTGAATCGGAACAGCTATTTGTGCCGGGACTTAGGCGTACGGGAAGATACGATTCGTCGATGACGTCATTTTCGCTTGAAACGGATACGATGCGGCTATCCCTGCTGATCCCGGATGGTGACGGCGGGAACGCGGCTGCGGGGACCTTGCCGGAGCAGCTGCCATTTACGCTGGAGTGGGAGTACGAAATGCACGTAGATGATCAAATGTCGGGCCGTTTCCATATTCGGCTCCATATACAGGAGGAAATAAATTAATGAGTGCAAACGTATTAGAGAAAATGTACGAGCAGGTAAAGGCGGCCATCGCGGATGCAGCAGTAGCAGCAGGCCTGGCGGCGCGGGAAGAGCTTCCTGCTTTCGTCATTGAAGTGCCAAAGGACAAAACGCATGGGGATTTGGCAACGAATGCAGCTATGCAGCTGACTAAGCTTGCGAAGAAGAATCCCCGTCAGATTGCGGAAGCGATCATAGCGAACTTGGATACAAAAAAAGCGTCCATTCAATCCGCGGAGATTGCTGGCCCGGGCTTTATCAACTTCCGCATGGACAACAGCTACCTTTATCCGGTTGTAAGTGCTGCGATCGAAGCCGGCGAAAACTACGGGCGGACGTTAGACGGCAACGGCAAGCGCGTTCAGGTAGAGTTCGTCAGCGCAAACCCGACAGGCAGCCTGCATCTTGGGCATGCGCGCGGCGCGGCCGTGGGCGACGCGCTGTGTAACGTGCTGGATTACGCGGGTTACGATGTTACGCGCGAATACTATATCAATGATGCCGGCAAACAGGTAGAGAATCTGGCTGTGTCCATTGAGGCCCGTTACCGCCAGGCGCTTGGACAAGCTGCTGAAATGCCGGAAGACGGTTATTACGGCGAGGATATTATCGGCTTTGCCCAGCTGCTCGTAGAGCAAGAGGGAGATAAGCTGCTGGAGCTCCCCGATAAGGAACGGTTTACGTTTTTCCGCCAGTTCGGTTTGGAGCGCGAGCTCGACAAGATCAAACGCGATCTCGGAAGATTCCGCGTAGGCTTCGATGTTTGGTACAGCGAGACTGCGCTTTATGAGAGCGGCCAAGTGGAGCAGGGCCTTGAAGCTCTAAAAGCAACAGGGCATGTCTATGAAGAAGAAGGCGCGACGTGGCTGTCTACGATGACCTTCGGCGATGACAAAAACCGCGTCCTTGTGAAAAATGACGGCTCTTATACGTATTTGACGCCGGATATCGCTTACCACCGCGACAAATACGGCCGCGGCTTCGATCAAATGATCAACATTTGGGGTGCCGATCATCACGGTTATATCCCGCGCGTGAAAGCGGCTATGGAGGCGCTCGGCAACGATCCGAAGAAATTGACCGTGCTCATTGCGCAAATGGTCAGCTTGTTCCAAAACGGCGAGAAAATGAAAATGTCCAAGCGTACGGGTAAAGCCGTTACGATGGAGGATTTGATGGACGAGGTTGGCATCGATGCGATTCGTTACTTCTTCTCTATGCGGAGCATGGATTCGCATCTTGATTTCGATATGGATCTCGCCATTTCTACGTCAAATGAAAACCCGGTATTCTATGTGCAATATGCGCATGCGCGGATTTGCAGCATTTTCAGGCAGGCGGAGGAACAAGGATTAGTGCTTAATGCTGCTGACAGCATCGACTTCAGCAAGCTGACTGCGGAAGGCGAGTTCGATCTTCTTCGCAAGATCGGCGAGCTGCCGCAGGAAATCTCGGAAGCGGCTGCGCAATACGCGCCGCATCGCCTTATCCGTTATGTATATGAGCTGGCGTCCCAGTTCCACAGCTATTACAGAGCGGAGCGGGTGATTACGGAGGATGCCGAGCAATCGCAGGCCCGCCTTGCCTTGCTTGCAGCCGTACGTATCTCGATTGCCAACGTGCTTCGTCTTGTCGGCGTTTCCGCTCCCGAGCGTATGTAAGCTCCCGTTCCATAAAAACAAGCCGTGGAATCATGCCTTATCCACGGCTTGCATCATACGCATCACATCAAGCTCGCCGATCGTTCGGCGGGCTTTGCTGCCCCTTAGAGACTGTACGGAGCGTTTAATAATGGCCTTGATCTCGGCAGGCGTTAAGCCTGGCTTATGCGCGAGCAACAGCGCAATCGCTCCGCTGACATGCGAGGTAGCCATGGACGTGCCGCTCATTTCGTTATATTTGCCGCGGAGCCAAGCCGAAATGATTTTGTCGCCCGGCGCATAGACATCGATATATGCGCCGCGATTGCTGAACGGGGCAACGCGGCGGAGCTTGTTGGTTGCTCCGACAGCGATCGTCTGCGGATAGCGCGCCGGGTAATCGACAGAGCGCCGCTTCCCGTCGTTGCCGGAGGAAGCGACGATGATGATCCCGGCGTTGTGGGCGTTTATGACGGCTCCAAGCAGGGCTTTGCTGCGGGTCTTCATGCCGAAGCTCATGTTAATTACATTCATGCGATTGCGAATGCACCATTCGATACCGAGAATAATGTCGGAAACGAAGGCGCTCCCATTATGGTCGAAGGCTTTAACGGGCGATACCAATGCACGGGGCGCAACGCCGATCATCCCCTGAAGCTGATTGGCTGCCGCAATGGTTCCTGCAATATGCGTGCCGTGACCGTTATCGTCATGCGGGAGCATGCTGCGATTCAGCAAGTTGATGCCTCGCGAGAGCGAATGCTGAAGATCGGGATGGCTGAAATCAACCCCCGTATCGATGACGCCGACCTTTATCCGATGGCCGGTCGTGGTGCTCCATGCTTGCGGAGCTTTGATTTGATTGACGCCCCAAGGTATGCCTTTATCAACGACAATCGATTTTTGCGTAGAAGAATGAACGCTTATTTTGCAGTCCTTTTCAATCCATATACGTCCCGAGAACCGCTCTAACGTTTCCTCGGCCGGCAATCTGCAAGCTATTCCAAGAATGCTGGGCATTTTTCTGATGCTTTTTTGTGGCGACGACGAAGCGACCTGAGGCATTTGCTGTAGGAAGTATCGGTAGTCGCTCGCACGCTGAAAACGAATGATTCGTTTTACAGTCGTTTTGTCCGTGCAAGCCATCGTATCCTGCAACAAGCGGATAAAAGCGACGGTGTCCAAACTTGGCTTCCCCTCCCGACGGACCATGCTGCACTATTGTATGACCAAGCGCTCGTTATCGCATGAGCCACTTGCCTTTTTTCGCAGAAATAGGCAGCAAACGGTGTCAAAAATCGCCCGTGTACATACGATGAACAAAGAGTTCTCAGGGGCTCTTACGTCCAAGGTACGTTACCTCGTGTCATGGCCGGATGGATACAGTCAAAGCGGAAGGATTATCCTTTCGCTTTTTGCATTTAAGTCCAAGCTGTGCCGGAGCAATCGGGGCCGCTTGCTTTTTTGGAGGAAATAGGTTTTACTATACTTTGACTAGCGTAATCGACGGATGCCATCCTCTGGCACGATCCGCTCGCTGCGCAATGAAATGTGAGCGGTGTATAAGAGGACAACGTACACGATCCTTGCATTTTGAAGGAATGAACGAGTACATAATTTGATTGGCAAGAGAGGATGTGTCCATATGAGCAGCAGCAATTTTACGTTAAAGCTGGATCCTGAACGTATGAAGGAAATGCCTATGGTCGATTTGGCCTTTGAAGTGCTGAAAGCGGCTAATACGCCTTACTACTATCGCGATCTTATGATGGAGATCGCTAAAATACGCGGTCTTTCCGCAGACGGAATCAACCAGTTCATCGCCCAGGTATATACGGAAATCAACATTGACGGCCGTTTTGCTTGCGTCGGCAGCAATATGTGGGGACTGAAGCGCTGGTATCCGGTTGAACGTTCCGAGGATCCTGTTGGCAATGCGAAGCGCACACGTATCATTAACGACGACGATGATCTTGAGGATGACGATGTGTTCGCGGACGAAGAAGAGGATACTTACGCAGAGGCTGAAGAAGACTATGACGTATTCGATGAGGACCGTGAGGACTTCGAAGAAGCGGAAGAGGAAGCGGAAGTTGACGAGGAAGTCGGCATCGATGACGAGGAGCTGGACGAAGAAGAAGTCGACGGCGAATTGGACGCGGATGACGATGATTCGGATGACGAGGATTTTGAGGATGAAGAAGAGAATGACGGCAAGTAGTTTGCTGAATGGCTAAGGCCGAATCAACAAGCTTATACGTTGTCTTCCTTTTTCATCCACGGTGGTACGAGCTCCAGCCGAGTAAATGGCAGCGGTGTACCGAGCATCCTGTCAGTTTCGCTTGACAGGTGCTATAAGCGCGGAGTAAACTATCTCATGGGCTAAAGATTCGGTTAACAAATAATGCATACAAGCGTGTACGACTGCTGCCGTCTTATCGAGGTAGAGACTCGTCGCGCGCTGAGATATAAGCGCAGCATGATGGCATAGTTGTGCTTGCTTATATTTTTATATATGCCAAAAAAGGAAAAGTGCCCCGTTGCTACGGGTGTCACTTTTTTTGTTTGTGAGGGATGGGTCTGTAGGATGCATTTCCACAAACTGGATGGATTGGCGGAGTGTATCCGCATCCATGTTTATCGAGTAAATGGGCAAACCTAAACATTAACCATAGGAGCTTGGAGGGTATCATCACAGTGACCAAATATATATTTGTAACCGGCGGCGTAGTGTCGTCTTTGGGCAAAGGGATTACAGCAGCCTCGCTCGGCCGATTGCTGAAGAACAGGGGCCTCAAAGTAACGATTCAGAAGTTTGATCCTTACATTAACGTGGACCCGGGAACGATGAGTCCATATCAGCACGGTGAAGTATTCGTTACCGATGACGGTGCGGAAACGGATCTGGATCTAGGTCACTATGAACGGTTCATCGATATTAACCTTTCGAAGAACAATAACGTGACGTCCGGCAAAATCTATTCCAACGTGATTACCAAAGAACGCCGCGGCGACTACTTGGGTGGAACCGTTCAGGTTATTCCGCATATTACGAATGAAATCAAGGATCGTGTATTCCGTGCGGGCAAAGAAGCGGGATCGGATGTTGTCATTACAGAAATCGGCGGTACCGTAGGCGACATTGAGAGCTTGCCTTTCCTTGAAGCCATCCGTCAAATCAAGAGCGATATCGGACGCGACAACGTGATGTACATTCATGTTACGCTCATTCCTTATATCAAAGCTGCAGGCGAAGTGAAAACGAAGCCGACTCAGCACAGCGTTAAGGAATTGCGCAGCATCGGCATTCAGCCGAACGTTATTGTCTGCCGTACGGAGCATCCGCTTGCCGAAGACTTGAAACGCAAGATCGGTTTGTTCTGCGATATCGATGCAAATGCAGTCGTAGAATGCCGCGATGCATCCACCTTGTATGAGGTGCCTTTGATGCTTCGCGAAGAAGGTCTTGACGAGATTGTCGTAAACCATCTCAAGCTAAAAACCGAACAGCCGGACATGCGCGAATGGGAAGAACTGGTTAAGCGCGTTAAATCGCTCCATAAGAAAACGGAGATCGCTATCGTAGGTAAATACGTTGCCTTGCACGATGCTTATCTCAGCATTGTGGAATCGCTCGAGCATGCGGGTATCGCATCGGATTCGGAAGTGAAAATCCGCTGGCTGCATGCCGATGAGCTTACGGACGAGAACGTGGAAGAGCAGCTGCAAGGCGTTCACGGCATTCTTGTGCCAGGCGGCTTCGGCGATCGCGGTATCGAAGGCAAGATTACGGCAATCAAATATGCGCGCGAGAAAAAAATTCCATTCTTCGGTATCTGCTTAGGTATGCAGGTGGCTGTCATTGAATATGCCCGTAACGTTGCGGGACTTGCGGGTGCGAATAGCTCGGAAATTAATTCGTCCACGCCGTATCCGGTTATCGATTTGCTGCCGGATCAGAAGGACATTGAAGATATGGGCGGTACGATGCGCTTGGGTCTATATCCTTGCAAGCTGAAGTCCGAAACCCTTGCTGCGCGCGAGTATGGGGATGAGCTTGTTTACGAGCGTCACCGTCATCGTTATGAATTTAACAATGAGTACCGCGAAGCGATTGAATCAGCCGGTCTGACGATTTCCGGAACTTCACCGGACGGACGTCTGGTGGAAATGGTAGAAATGGCTGATCACCCATGGTTCTTGGCTGTTCAATTCCACCCGGAATTCACTTCAAGACCGAATCGCCCGCAGCCGTTGTTCCGCGGATTCGTACAAGCTGCGCTTAACTATTCGGAGTAATTTTTGAGCCATTTCTATCAATGACATATTCTATAACAACACCTGATAAGTTTTTCTCGCCGAGAGAAGGATTATATACCCACTTTAGCGAATATATTAACGATTATGGAAGAGTTGGCCATTTTCAAGGGTAAACTCGGTCGCGGGGGGATTTGGAGTTGGATAAGAAGAAAGTATTGATCGTTGATGATCAGAACGGTATTCGCGTGTTGCTAATGGAAGTTTTCAGCAGCGAGGGCTATAATACGTTCCAAGCGTCTAATGGCAAGCTGGCTTTGGAAATCGTGAAAAACGAGGCTCCCGATCTTGTGCTGCTGGATATGAAAATTCCTGGCATGGATGGTTTGGAAATTTTGAAGCATGTCAAAGCGATCGATCGCAACATCAAAGTCATCATGATGACGGCTTACGGTGAACTCGATATGATCAAAGAAGCGACGGATCTTGGCGCATTAATGCACTTTACGAAGCCATTCGACATCGATGAGATGCGGATTGCGGTAAATATGCAGCTGCGCGGCGGAAACTCCGCAAGTCGCTTTGCAATAGGCTCCTAAATTCAGCTAATAAACGGCATCGTCGCTTGCTTGAAGACGGTGTCGTTTTTTTTCATTTATTGGAAGCGGTAAACAAGCTTTAGTATTTCAAGCCCCAATATGTTATAATGGCTCAGAATGACAAGTCGGAACAGGCATAAGCATGAACGTTCCGTTTGAAGAATTCCTTAGTCCATCACAGCTGGCGCAGGCAAACCAACGTAATTACAGAAATCAAAGCGGCTTATACGAGACCTGTTCGTGAATACCATTCATTTAACAGCGAAGTATTCGATCCGCGCAAATACACGACGCCTGCTCGCAATGCGATGAAGGCTGTTATCTGTTGTCCAAGAAATATCCGTTTGTTCGGAAGCAACAACCAAGCGTAATAACAGGAGCAAAGGAACTAAACCGCCTCTAAAAGGGCAATCGGGTACAAAGCTCGCTTGCTTTGGCGGTTCTTCCTTTATTCTCTTCCAATCTACGGGAGGAAATATAATTAGATGGAGAAATTGATGATACGCGGCGGACGGCCGCTTCACGGTACTGTACAGATCAGCGGGGCGAAGAACAGCGCGGTTGCGCTTGTACCTGCTGCCATTTTGGCAGAATCAGAAGTTGTGCTGGATAACTTGCCGATTATAAGCGATGTAGCTGTTTACAGCGAAATTTTGCAAGAACTTGGCGCAGTCGTCAAGCGTGACGGCGACATGATGCGCATTGACCCCTCGGAACTTGTCTCTAAGGCCATGCCGAATGGAAAAGTAAAGCTGCTTCGTGCCTCATATTATTTAATGGGCGCAATGCTCGGCAGATTTGGAGAAGCAACGATAGGTATGCCTGGCGGCTGCAATTTTGAACCGAGGCCGATCGACCAACATATTAAAGGGTTTGAAGCATTGGGCGCTACGGTTACCAATGATCACGGTTCGATTCGAATTTTCGCCAAGGAGCTGCGCGGAGCGAAAATTTATCTCGATGTATCGAGTGTCGGAGCTACCATTAACATTATGCTTGCGGCCTCCCGGGCCAAAGGATTAACGATTATCGAAAACGCGGCAAAAGAGCCTGAAATTATAGATGTAGCTACTCTCCTAAATGCCATGGGCGCAAAAATCAAAGGTGCTGGAACCGAGACGATTCGTATTGAAGGAGTCGACCGGCTTCACGGCTGCCGTCATTCCATTATTCCTGATCGTATTCAAGCCGGCACGTACATGATTGCCGCTGCTGCAACCCGCGGTGATGTCCTTATTGATAATGTTATTCCTAAGCACTTGGAAGCCATGACGGCTAAGCTGGAAGAGATGGGTGTTCAAGTCATCGAAATGGATGAATCCATCCGAATTATTGGCCGGCCCGAATATACATCCATCGATGTGAAGGCACTTGTATATCCAGGATTTCCTACCGACCTTCAATCCCCAATGACGACCTTGCTCACGCAAGCAAACGGAGTCAGTATACTGACGGATTACGTTTATGGCACTCGTTTCAAGCATGTTCCCGAGCTCTCTCGGATGGGAGCCAACATTCGCGTTGAAGGCCGTTCGGCAGTTATCGAGGGCGGAAAGCTCAATGCGGCTAAAGTAAAAGCTGCCGATTTGCGCGCAGGCGCTGCGCTTGTTGTTGCCGCTCTGACGGTTGACGAAGGCGTTACCGAAATTTCAGGTGTCGAATATATTGACCGAGGTTATGATAATCTAGTAGAAAATCTATGCCGGTTGGGTGCTGAAGTGTGGCGTGAAACGGAAGCCTCATCCTAAGGAATAGAACGATGCGGGCGCTGTGGAATAGACGGCGCCTAATTCGGCAATGCTGTTTAATCAGTCCTATGATTTTACTAGATATACAAAATCATAATGAAAATTGAATAAAGTGGTGAGAATATGACAGACCTTCAGATCGCGGATCTAGAAGAGATGAAATTGACTGATCTATACAAATTAGCGAAGCAATTTCAAGTTCCCTATTACGGAACGCTAAAGAAGAAGGAATTAATTTTTGCCATACTACGTGCACAGGCCGAGAAGAGCGGTCTTATGTTTATGGAAGGCGTGCTCGATATTTTATCGGAAGGCTTCGGATTTTTACGGCCTATTAACTATCTGCCGAGCAAGGAAGATATTTATATTTCGGCATCGCAAATTCGCAGGTTCGATTTAAGGAGCGGAGATCTTGTATCCGGCAAATGCCGGCCGCCAAAAGAAAATGAGCGTTACTTTGGTTTGCTGCAGGTCAACGCCGTAAATGGCGAAAACCCTGAAACGGCTTCGGAACGACTGCATTTTCCTGCGCTTACTCCTCTTTATCCAGAAAAGAAGCTGGTTCTTGAGACGACATCGTCGAAGCTTTCCACTCGCATGATGGATTTGCTCGCTCCTGTAGGACTTGGACAACGCGGCTTGATCGTTGCTCCTCCGAAGACGGGTAAGACATTGCTGCTCAAAGAAATCGCCCACAGTATTTCAGAAAACCGTCCCGATATCAAATTGTTTGTCCTGCTCATAGATGAGCGTCCCGAGGAAGTTACGGATATGCAGCGCTCTGTTAAAGGCGAGGTTATTGCCTCCACATTCGACGAGCTGCCGGAAAATCATATTAAAGTAGCTGAGCTGGTACTAGAAAGAGCGCTTCGTCTTGTTGAACACAAGAAGGATGTTGTTATCTTGATGGATAGTATCACCCGACTTGCAAGGGCGTATAACTTGGTTATTCCTCCATCTGGACGTACGCTGAGCGGCGGTATCGATCCTGCGGCGTTCCATCGTCCAAAACGGTTCTTCGGTTCGGCCCGGAATGTTGAAGAGGGCGGCAGCTTGACGATTCTCGCGACAGCGCTAATCGAGACGGGCTCGCGTATGGATGATATCATTTATGAAGAATTTAAAGGTACAGGCAACATGGAGCTTCATCTCGACCGCAAACTCTCCGAACGTCGTATTTTCCCGGCTCTCGATTTGCGCAGATCAGGCACGAGACGCGAAGAGATGCTGCTTACGAAGGAAGAGCTTGAAAAGGTTTGGGCCATCCGCAGAGGGATGACGGATACGCCGGACTATGTCGATAATTTCTTGAAAAAACTTAAAGACAGTGAGAATAACGAACAGTTTCTCATGTCTCTTGATACAACGGTAGAAGCGAAGCCGGAGCGGTCCGGCATCAAGAGCAGTACGACAACGACCAGCAGGCGTCCGGCGCCAAGAACCACGCACGGTTCGTAAGACCGCAGGAAGGAGAACAACATGAATCTCGTATATGCGGATGAAAAAGGAAATGTATTTGATCACCCCGACTTTATAGCCCTTGGCAGAAGCGGCGATATGATTGTGGAAATTATGGAGGAGGAATTGATTCCTCTTCCTAACGGAGCGACTTTAGTGAGCTTGCCGTTCACTAGGCCAATCGGACTTAATCCAGAGACGGGCGAGATGCAAATGCTTCCCGGCGGAGCGCAAGCGGTTGGCGCCTTGCTGCCGCAAGGCTTCACCCGTTTATGCTTGCCTGGATACGTAAAAGCAGACAAGAATGAAAAGCTCCCTCTTTTCGGCTATACGGCTGTCGTATGGAAGGATGGGAACTTCTACGTAACGGCTGAGCAGAGCGATAATCCGGAGAGATGGGATCCGCTTAATTGCGACCGTGGCGAGTTAGCCATTCAAGTCGAGCGCTTGCTTGCCAAATACCCAGAGAATCGTCTTTATAAGCATCTTTCCAATTGCGCTTTAGGCTATGAGTGCCTGACCTCCTCCAATACGTTTCTTGGAAGATGGGAAGGAGCTGTACCAGTATCCTATTCATGCAACGCCGGCTGCTTTGGCTGCATATCGGAGCAACCGGATGACAGCGGCTTTGTCGCTCCTCAAACACGGATGAACTTTAAGCCGACGGTCGATGAGGTTGTTGAAATTATGCTGGAGCATCTGCGCGAGCCGGAGTCGATTATCAGCTTTGGACAAGGCTGTGAAGGCGAACCTTCCACGCAGGCCAAAATTATAGTCGAGGCGATGCAGCGTGTGCGCAGCCAAACCTCGCTTGGTTTCATTAACATTAACACCAACGCAGGTTTGACGGATTACATGCGCGCCATCGTTGATGCGGGCCTTAATCTTATGCGTGTCAGCACAATTAGCGCGCTCGACGACCACTATAATGCTTATTATAAGCCGCGGGGCTATACACTGAAGAATGTCGAGAAGTCGCTGAAGTATGCCTCTGATAAAGGAGTATATACTTCTATTAACTACTTGATTTTCCCAGGTGTTACCGATCGCGAGGAAGAAATCGAAGCGATGATCGGATTTGTGAAGCGTACGGGCTTGAAACTTATTCAAATGCGAAATCTGAATATCGACCCGGAGAGCTACTTGGCGATTATTCCAAAGGCGCAGGGCGAGATTTATGGAATGAAGCAAATGCTTGAGATTTTCCGCGAGGAGCTTCCGGATGTCGTGATTGGCTCTTACACACATGTTCCGCCAGCCGCATTGCTTCGTTAAAAATTCCAATATCGGTAAATAGAGCTAATATTGACATATGAGCGATTATTCATTGCAACTACAAAAGAGTTCATGCTATAATCCAAGATGTGCGATTTAACTCTGGGTCCGCATGCGATTCAGGGCAGAAAGAGGTGAACGAGATGAAACAAGCTATTCATCCGACATACCACATCATTACAGCAACTTGCGCTTGTGGAAATTCCTTCGAGACAGGTTCGATTAAACCGAGCCTTCGCGTAGAGGTTTGTTCCCAATGCCACCCATTCTACACGGGTAAGCAAAAGTTCCTGGATGCTGGCGGTCGCGTCGATCGTTTCAAGAAGAAATACGGCATTTAATCCAACAAATCGTTCCGCCTTTATTTGGCAGAATACAAGAGCCTCCCTCAGCCATCCTATTGGTTAGAAGGGAGGTTTTTTGATTGCATAAGAAACGGTTCGAATTTTCCAAGCGTTTGTTTATATGTCGAATTTCTATGATGGCGATCTGCGTAC
Source organism: Paenibacillus sp. LPE1-1-1.1 (assembly GCF_040676435.1). NCBI lineage: Bacteria > Bacillati > Bacillota > Bacilli > Caryophanales > Paenibacillaceae > Paenibacillus > Paenibacillus sp. LPE1-1-1.1. Next base: position 4,730 of record NZ_JBEGHY010000002.1, on the reverse strand, counting down.
TGTTGTTAGCCGTAACACTTTCGGCCTGTGGGAATGGCGAGCAGGATAATATGAAAACCTACGGCCACGACGGATACATGGGGTATTCCAACAGTAACCCAAACTTGCCGAATCGCCATCAATACCTTAACTATAACGCGGACGGCAAAATGATTGAACAAGTGCTGGAGCCGATTGCCGGCATTGAGCATACGCAAATTTATTTTAACGGAACAGATCTTCATGTGAATTTAGACGTAGATGCTTCTTTGTCCGATAGTCAAATCGAGCAGCTGCGCGCGAAGGCACAGTCTGTTGTGCAGTATAATATGCCTCGGTACAGGGTGCATGTGGAAACGAAAAGGTAATCGGCAGTAATCGGTTTCCAATTCGGTAGTACGAGTTGCGCTTTGTAACGGAATCAGCTATACTTGTTTTTACCGTGCTAGATGGGGAGGTAGCGGTGCCCTGTAACTCGCAATCCGCTGTAGCGAGGTTGAATTCCTACTTGAGGTTATGCTGATGTAGGGTCTGGCACTTGCGAGCAGTGTTGACAGTTGGGTCCTCCGCAATGGACGTTTGTGAACCCGGTCAGGTCCGGAAGGAAGCAGCCATAAGCAAATTAGTTCATGTGCCGGGGGAGTGCCTGACTCGAGCTGTAGTGCAAGGATGCCGCCTGGGTCGCATTTATCAGGAGTAGGTGCACGGTACTCAAAGATAATTACAATAACAAAAAGTAGCACCTGTTGACGCTGTTCGATTTTTATCGGAAATAGCGGATGCAGGTGTTTTTGTGTATTGGGCTTTTTAATTTTACTAGAATGGGATTTGAGCGGGCAAAAGAAAGTTTTGCTTGCTACATAGTTGTTGTATAATAAGGGTAGAGCAATTTATTGTAACGAAAAGGCAAGTTGAAAGGAAAGGTCTGCGTGTCACATATCGCTTTATACCGTGCCTGGCGTCCGCAGACGTTTCGGGACATGGTTGGACAACAGCATATTATTCAAACGCTGCAGAACTCCATTCGCGAACAACGCGTTTCGCATGCTTATCTTTTTAACGGACCCCGGGGAACGGGAAAGACAAGTGCTGCGAAGATTCTAGCGAAAGCGGTTAACTGCGAACGCGGTCCGGCTGAAGAGCCTTGTAATGAATGCGATGCTTGCATAGGGATTACCGCGGGACATATTATGGATGTAATCGAGATCGATGCCGCATCCAATCGCGGGATTGATGAAATACGCGATATTCGCGATAAAGTGCGTTATGCGCCTTCGGAAGTGCGGTTCAAGGTTTATATCATAGATGAAGTACATATGCTTACGGCCGAGGCATTCAATGCTTTGTTAAAAACATTGGAGGAGCCGCCGGGGCATGTGATTTTTATCTTGGCGACGACCGAACCGCATAAGCTGCCGGCGACGATTATATCCCGCTGCCAGCGTTTCGATTTCAGGCAGGTATCGCTCGAAGAGCAGACAGAGCATTTGCTTAAGATTTGTCTTGAAGAGGGCATAGAAGCCGAGAAGGATGCAATTGCTTATATCGCAAGACTATCCGAAGGCGGCATGCGCGATGCTATAAGCTTGCTCGAGCAGGTTTCTGCCTTTGCCGGCAACCGCATCACGCTCGAAGCGGCGGTCGATGTAACCGGTGGAATGGCGGCTGATCATTTTTATCAGCTGGCCGAGGCGGTCAAGGATCGTAATGTATCTGCCATCATGCCGCTTGTGGAAAGCTTGATGCAAGCCGGCAAAAGCGCGGATAAATGTATGGAAAATTTAATTTATTATTTCCGTGATTTGCTCGTTATGAAGCTTGCGCCGCAGGGCGGTGCAGTTACGGAACGTATAGTGGATCCGGAGCGCTTCAAAATGATGGCCGAAGCTTTTACGCCTGCAAGGCTGTTTGCGATGATCGATACGCTTAATCGTTATCAAGTAGAGCTGAAGCATGCTTCGCAGCCGCAAACTTTGTTTGAGGTGGCGCTGATGAAGCTTTGCACTCTAGGCGACGAGCAACCGGCAAATGGAGCGGCATCTGCAAATGCAGCTTCCTCGCCTTCGAGCGGTGCGCAATCCGCCGAAGTAGGGCGTTTGCGGCAACAGGTTGAAGCGCTTGAACGCAAGCTCGAACAGGCTATTCAAAATGGAGTGGCTGGCGGAGGCCAAACGTCTTCGGACAATGCGGCTAGCAAACAAGCTGCCCGCACCAATGCGGTTCGCACTTCATTCGGAGGCTCAGGTGGTATTGCAAGATCAGCCGTTAAGCTGGATCCTTATTTAGCGACAGCCGGGAGTCCAGAATTCAATCAAGTCCGCATGAAATGGAATGATGTGCTGCAAGGCGTGAAGGATGCCAAAATAACCGTTCACGCTTGGTTGAAGGACGGCGAGCCTGTCGCATCGGCTGATGATGCCATCCTTGTAGCTTTTAAGAACACAATGCACCGTGAAACCACCGAAAAACCAGCAAATCGTGATATTATTGAGAAGGTAATGCATGACGTGCTTGGAGGTCAATTCAGGATTGTAACGGTCATGATGAAGGATTGGCAGGCGGCGGCGCAGGGAGCCAGCGAACAGAAGAGCGAGACGCTCCAGCTCGAGCCTGAGTCATCAAACGCCCCTAACGCGCCACAAACGCCAAGCAGGCCCGTATGGGTGGAAGAAGCCGTAAAGCTTTTTGGCGAAGACCTGGTAGTTGTGAAGGACAACGATTAAATACTAACGATGAGGTGAATGGAAATGAACAATATGAACCAAATGATGAAGCAAGTTAAGAAGATGCAGGATCAAATGATGAAGGCGCAAGAAGAGCTTGAAACAAAGACGGTTGAAGGAACAGCGGGCGGCGGAGTGGTAACGGTATCTGCCAACGGCCATAAGAAGCTTCTTAACATTACGATTAAGCCTGAAGCGGTTGACCCGGAGGATGTTGAAATGCTGCAGGACCTAGTGCTTACTGCTGTCAATGATGCGCTGGCTAAAGTAGATGAGCTTGCGAATAAAGATATGGGTAAATTTACAGGCGGAATGAAAATTCCTGGATTGTTCTAAAAAGCAGCCTTGCTTCCGTTTGAAAGGAGCTGTACCCAGTTTTGTATTACCCCGAACCGATAGCGAAGTTAATTGATGCATTTACGCGATTACCGGGTATTGGGCCCAAAACGGCCGCCCGACTGGCGTTTCATGTGCTTCGAATGAAAGAAGACGACGTCATTGATTTTGCGAAGGCGCTCGTAAGCGTTAAGCGCAATTTGTTCTATTGCTCGGTTTGCTGTAACATCACCGATACCGATCCGTGCAGAATATGCCAAGATAAGTCTCGTGACAATTCCGTCATTTGCGTCGTGCAAGAATCGAAGGATTTAGTGGCTATCGAGCGAATGAAGGATTTTCAAGGGCAATATCATGTCCTGCAAGGTGCCATCTCTCCAATGGAAGGGATCGGTCCGGATGAGATTCGAATTGCAGAGCTGTTGCGAAGACTAAGTGATGAGCGCGTGCAGGAGCTTATATTGGCGACGAATCCGAACATTGAGGGCGAAGCGACGGCCATGTACCTCTCGAGGCTTATAAAGCCGTTTGGGATCCGTGTTACGCGGATCGCGCATGGGCTTCCGGTTGGCGGGGACCTTGAATATGCGGATGAGGTTACTTTATCGAAAGCATTAGAAGGCCGAAGGGAAATCAATTAAAGAAATGCCATTTCAAAGCAGCAGATCGGGTGAAAACTCGGTCTGCTGCTTTTTTTGTTTCAATAAGATGCTGCGGCCGATCAAGATCCCGTTCTAATTCAATGTCCAAGCCTATAGATATAGTAAAGAGCTTTGAATAGCGAGGACATGCGGGAGGGGATAGGTTTGACCAGCAAGCAGCTAGCGACCATGGAGAAAGAAACCAAACAAATGGAAGATATCCGCTTTGAAATAGCGGAAGCGCATCGGGATTGGGAGAACGCCATTCGTTTCTTTGACTATGCAGTCGGAAAAGATCAAATTGATTATGCAATATATTATTTGATTACGGCGGAGAAGAGATATGAAATGCTGCTTCGATTGGCAAAGCGTATGAGTGATAAATGGCCGGCTTGGAGAGGGATGAGTTTATGAAAGTTGTTTGGTTAACCGTTTTAATTGTTTCCTCGGTTTTATTGGCTGCCGTTCTATTCCGAAGCAAGCTGTCATGGGGCTTGCTTCGCAGCTTTGCTCTTCATCTTGTTTTGGCTGCGGGGTTATTGTACCTACTGAATTATTCAGGGCTCGTACCCGGCATGTATATTCCGCTGAATCCTTTAACAATTGGCACGGTGCTTGCTTTGGGTGTACCTGGAGTCGGTTTGATTATTGGCGTTCAGTGGATAGCGGTTTAACGATTTGTAAAAAGGATTGAACAAAAGGTTGACTCGCGTATCATTTATATGCTACATTATATCTCGCGCCAAGGAAGAGTGAATGAGCTTCAAAAAAAGAAATAAAAAAAACACTTGCATTAACTTGGGCATCTGTGATATATTATAAAAGTCGCCAACGAGAAACACGGCCGACACGAAAGAAAAGATTGCTCTTTGAAAACTGAACAACGAGTAATAACTGCCTCGCAAATCCTTTGGGATAAGCGAAAAAAGCGATAAAAAGTAATGAGCATTTCAAACACCAATTTGGAGAGTTTGATCCTGGCTCAGGACGAACGCTGGCGGCGTGCCTAATACATGCAAGTCGAGCGGATCTTGTCCTTCGGGACAAGGTT